>NZ_DBHHPX010000058.1:925-10089 GCF_057241865.1 Tractidigestivibacter sp. | reverse complement strand
TGGACAACCCCCCTACGGCGCGAGGAAGGTGGCGCTGGTCCTGCGCACGGAGGGCCTCGAGGCGAGCCGCTGGCGCGTCACGCGCCTCATGCGCGAGACGAGCGTGCGCCCCTGCTGCCCGCCGCCGTCGCCCTCGAGGCCGTCGAGGGCCTCGAGGAGGTTCCCGCACCTGCTGCGCGGCAAGAGGGCCGACTTCCCCGACCAGGTGTGGTCGACCGACATAGCCTACGTCCAGATAGGGGGGCGCCACATGTGCCCGACCGCCATGGCCGACTGGCACGGCCGCTGCATAGTGGGCTGGAGGCTGTCGGACGCGATGCGCGCCGAGGAGGTCGTCAGGTGCGTGGAGGACGCCTCCCGCGAGCACGGCACCCCCTCGGTCACGAACTCCGACCAGGGCTCGGTCTTCGGCGCGGACCAGTATGCCGGGCTCCTCGCCGCCAACCACGTCACGCAGGGCATGGACGGCAGGGCCCGCTGGAGGGACAACGTGCTGACGGAAAGGCGGTTCAGAAGCCTGAAGCCGGAGTGGCTGAGGACGCACGAGTGCTCCACGCCCAGGGGGCTGGAGCGCCTCGTGGCCGAGTTCGCGGGCTACCACAACGACCGTCGCATCCACCAGTCGCTGGGATGCGAGACGCCGGCGGACTGGTATTACACCGGCATCAGCCGGAGGGTGGCGTAGCGGGATGCGGGAAGGCTAGGATGGGGACACCATCAGGCAGGGGCTTTCGGTAGCAAACGCAAATCCGTGTCGAACGAACCCAGCCAGTTCACGGCTCGATCGCCTCCAGCGTGAGCTCCGGCCGGGGCACGTAGACCCCGTAGTCAAGATTCCACACGAGCGAGTCGTCATCGAGCGTAATCCCTGAGACGTAGGCCCACACCCGCAGGGGGATGCCCTCGAACGACCCCGAGGGCCTGCCGCTGCCCTCGTCACCGACGAGCACGTCGACGGCAGCTGGGACGACGGCGGCGCCGAGGCCGTATGCCATGGCTGTGGCCTCGTAGATCAGGGCGTAGCGTCCGGCCAGCGTGCCGCCCAGGTATGCCACGACTTCCCTCAGGAACGCCGACTGCATCGCTTGCTCCTGCCAGCAGACGTCATGTCATGTAACCTCTCGATTTCGATGGCATCCTGCACTCTCGGCGTCGGTACGGGCGATGCTGCTCGGGCCAGTCATCGGCACGACCTCCCGGACTCGATTGCCACCCGCATCTTGTCGAAGGCGTGCCCGCACGCGCTCGGGGCATCTGCCCACCTTCGCGACAAGGTGGTGCTCGTCACGTATGGGCTCCAGGTATCTCATCGGACTATAGCGTGCGCCTGTCTCCGGCCACCGCGGCCCAAGTGCGACCGAGCCCCGAGGCGGCGGCGAGGTCATCGTATCCGCGCACCGCCGCGCCTGGTGTGCTGCTGGCTATGGGAGGCGAGGGAGTCGTAGATGCCGCCAATCACACCCACGGTAGCGCGGACCCAGGCCCGCCTGCCTGCGGTTCGTGCCACTTCGCGCCTCGGCAGGAACCGCGACATCTCGTCGACGAAGCCTTCCGCCTCGAGAGCATCCGAGAGCTTCCCGCGTGCAGTGGCGACGCATGCGCGCCAGGTCTCCCCGATGCCGTAGTCCTCGACCTTCAGGCCTACGAGGCTCTCCGCAAGCCCCCTGTCCAGCCCCGGCCGGGTGGCGAGCCACTTGAGGTCCCAGATGTCCCTGTACCTGAGGTAGCTCGAGGCCGCGAACGAGACTACCTTATCCGCAAATATCTCCTCCGGCGACTCGGCCCTGATGACGATGTCCCCGAGCGATTCAGGAAGCTGCTCGTAGTTCACGAGCAGGAAGCGGTCGAGCACGTCGTGGGCCGGGGCCTTCGCGACCCCGAGCTTGATCCTCTGGAGTGGCAGGGAGCTGTCCTGCGGGTCGGTTTCGATAGAGACGACCCATTTGGCGATTGGGATTCCCGAGGCGGGGCCCATGCGGCGCACACTCGGCTCCTTCACGCGCACGCGCAGCTCGAACGCGTCTCCGAGCGACCGTGCCAAGCCATTGCCCATCTCGGCGAGCGACGCGAAGTCGAACTCCGGGGGGACGTTGAAGTCGAGGTCCTCGCTGAGCCTGGGGGAGCCGTAGCAGTCCCTAAGGCAGGTGCCGCCCTGGAAGACGAGGTCGTCGAGGTACCCCAGCTCGTCGAGGTAGTCGAAGACCGCATAGTGGACGACCTCCTTCCCTATTGCCGGACCCATGAGTCCCATGTCTGGCCGGGACGTGACGGAGGCCACGATGGATGCCAGCCCGTCGCCCCCTATGCGCAAGCTCATCAGGGTTGCCTCGATTCCCGTAGAAGGTCGGCGCTGCGGCCGCAGCGCCTCAGGTTCCGCACGACGTAGTCCTCGGTGGCGACGCGGACGGGGCATCGGGGACGCGCGACGGTGTTCGCAAGGATCTCGGGGACCGACGCTTTGGTGTGCACGAACTCGATAGTCCCGCAGGCCGTGTCGAACGTGCCCTCCCTGCCGGTGGTCATGAGCGTCAGAGCACCGAGGGGGACCTGCGAGATCAGCCCGTACTCGGACGCCGCGGTCTCGAGACTCTCGAACACGTACTGTCCTCGGCGAAGCGCGGAGGCGACGAGGTAGACGTCGGCCACGCCCGGCACGGGCGGCGCCAGCGGGAACCTGTATACGCCGCGGCAGACCCGCTCGAGCAGTCCCGACGAGACGAGCCTCGAGACGGTCTTGTCCGTCGCGACGTCCCCTCCATGACCCAGCAGACGCGCCAGGTCACGCTTCAAGAACACCCTCCGTCCGGTCCCCGCGAGGACCTTAACGCACTCGGTCTGCTTCAAAGGCGACATCCTTCGCACATGCCTACTGTTTTTGTATGATTACTGTACACCATTGGCCACCGGGTGGCAACTGCCTAGGGTTGCCGGGCGGTGGCGCGCCGCCCATGCTGGCGCCGATGGCGACGGGGGCGCCCTTGGGGGTTAGGGTTCACCCCGCCACCAACACCGTGACCGTCCGCGTGTCCGGGTGGAAGGGCCGCCCGTTGCAGGTGACGAGGACGAGCGTGCGGGTGGCCGACGAGGCGAGCCCTTGGTACCCCTCTGCCCGCACCGTCGAGTTGTCGCAGGCCCAGGCGAGCCAGTCGCGCATCCCCTCGGGCCCCGCGAAGGACGTGTGTTGCCAGTCGGGGTCGTCCTGGTGGACCGAGGCGGAGCACAGGGGGTGGAAGCTTGTCGCTCCCGCGGGCGTCGCCCAGGATGCGTCGCCGATGGCGTCGAAGGCGCCCTGCTCGTAGGCATCCGAGAGGTCGTGGAACATATAGGACAGGCGTTCCAGAAGTCGCGGTAGAGGTAGCGGTCAGAGTTGTCCGGGCTCGACTGCACGACGGGGACATCCACCGAGGTGCCCGAGACGGCGAGCCACGCGATGGCGTCAGAGTTCTCCGCTTCGAGCGAGGCCCAGCCGATGCCGCCTGTACCCACGTTGACCTGGCTGGCATTCCCGGCCATCCCGTTGGGCCCGTACTCCTCGGCGAGCGCACGGACGCCCTCGCCTGCCCCCGCGTCACGAGCGAGCATCCAGGCACCCGCACCTACGAGCAATGCCGCCATGACGGCGAGCGCGACGGATGCAGGGGAGGTCCTCTTTCCCATTTCGTATCCCCTTGGGAACGAGGGGGAGGCGACGCTCGCGTCGCCTCCCCCAGACCTTGGACGGCTGTCCTACGCGCACCTACTCGGCATTGTCGTGGCGGCGCACCCTGCGGAGGGCGTAGGCCCCGGTGGAGAGGCCGGCTGCGACGAGGCCGAGGGCGATGGGGTCCTGGCCCGTGTTGGGCAGGCGCTCGCCCGTGGCCGGTGGGGTCTTGACCTCGACGGTCTGGTCCTCGTCGGTGATGTCGGCGTGCGTGGCCACGCGGACGCCTGCGGTCGAGAGTTCCTCGAAGGCCACGACCTTGCGGCCGACGAGACCTGAGGCGTCGAACGTGAACTCGAGGTCCACGTAGCCGTCGGCGGCCTCGGGGGTGAAGGTCTTGGATGCTGCCACCTTGTTGCCGCTGGCGTCGGAGAGGACACCTGCATCGGTGCCGTCATCTGCGACCAGGCGGAGCGTACCGTCGACGGTGTACTCCTTGCCGGGCACGAGGTTCGTGCACTCGACCTGGTGGTCGCCGTCCGCCTTGTCGGAGGCCGTGGTCTCGACCTTGGGGAAGGTGACGGTCTGGTCCTCGTCGGCCACGTCGGCGTGGACCGCCACGCGGCGGCCGCCCTGGATGCCCTCCTCGAAGGCCACGACCTTCCTGCCAGCTAGGCCTTCGGGGGGTGGGGAACGTGAAGGTCACGTCCACGGTGCCCTCGGACGCCTCGAGGGTGAAGGTCGCGGTGGCTGTGCCCTCCTTGCCGTCGGCGCGTCGGTCACGATGCCGGCATCGGTGACGTCCGCGGAGACGTAGTGGAGCGTGCCCGTGGCAGCGTAGGTGGTGCCGGCCTTGAGGCCCTTGTAGGAAATCGTGTCGGTGAGCGTCACGGTCTCGGGGGTGGCGTCGGACTCGTGGCCCGCGTCTCCCTGGAGCGTGGTGCGGACCTCGGGGACCTCGACGGTCTGGCCCACGTCAGTCAGGTCCTCGTGCGAGGCGAGGAGGTCCTCGCCGTCATAGAGCCTCTCGAAGGCGACGAGCCTCTTGCCCCGAGGGCGGTGGTGTCGACGACGAAGGAGACGTCGGTGGCTCCTGTGGAGAGGCCGGCCGTCCGCTAAAGGTCTGTCCCACCCTCGGGGTGGCGAGAGCCTCGTCGGCGCAGTAGGTGACTACGCCGTTGGCGTCGACGAACCTGTGCGAGGGTGTCATGCCCGTGCCCGAGGAGTATGCCTCGACGTCCGCGACCGTCACCGAGTCGGGCACGGGGGTGGCGGCGTATGCCGAGACCGGCGCGAGTGCGGTCCCGAGGAGGCCGAGTACCTGGCTCACGACGAGGAGCGCCGAGAGGGCGAATGCCCTGAGGCGGCCGATGAGGCCTCCCGTGCCTTCCGTTCCTTATACGGGGGCCACGCAGCCCCACTGGTCTTCTTCATCCAAGGCTCCTTTCAAGGTGGAAGCTGAAACATGCCTTGGATTCTGTTTTGGAGCAGTGTCAATCTGACTGGTAATCAAACGGCTCCAGGATGCCCTTGCTGCGGTGCAGGAGACGGCCAAGGTCGCGCAGGTGCTGTACGCCTAGGAGCGCAGCAAGGCGATTGGGTCTGCCGAGCAGAAGAGCCGGTGGCGGAGGCTGCGGGAGGTCTGGCGCAGCTGACCCTCGGTGACGTGTCGCCACGTCATAATCCCCGTCGCCGGGGCAAGATGTAGGAAGCGTACGTACAAACTCCACTTCAGTGGAGTTTGTACGTACGCTTCCTACATCTTGCATACCGTTGGGAGTGGTGCGACGCCGCGCTGCTCCCGATGGGCTTTGCTTGTCGTGGTTTTGTATCCTTAAAATGGTATACTTTCGATATGACGAAAGGGGTGTGATGGAGCCGGAGATTCACCCGAACGCCCTGAAGCACCTGAGCCGCGGGGAGGTGCTTCAGGCATGGGGGTCGGTGACGAAGAGCATCATGCGCCAGAGCCCTCAGGAGCCTCCCAGATGGCTCATGGTCGGCTGGCTGGCTGACGGGAGCGACGTTGAGCTGATAGCGGTCGAGACGGTCTCTGGTTGGCTCGTGATACACGCCATGACGCCTGTGCAGAGGAAGTCTGCGATGGAGATAGAGGCTACCGAAAGGAGGTTGCGATGAGCGGGAGGAAGTGGGCCGCGGCCAACGGCCAGGAGATAACCGAAGAGATGATTGACGGCTGGTGCGACGCCTACGAGCGTGGGGAGTTCCCGGAAGGGGAGCGCACCGTGGGCGGCGTCGTGCACGGGCGCCCCCCGCTCTCGACCGAAGGGACGGCGGTCATCTCGATCAAGGTTCCGGTCGGTATGAAGCGGGCGGTCGAGCGTGAGGCCAAGAGCGCGGGCATGAGCACGAGCGCGTACGCCCGCGCCGCCCTGGCCGATAAGCTGCTTGGGGTCGGATAGGGAAGAGGTGCGGGCGCATGGCGCGTGATGACGGGGCCGTGATGGTCTCTGTGGAGCTGTCTGGGGAGACGGCACGGGTGGCGTCCGAGCAGGCAGCGAGGGCGGGGGTGAGCCTCGGTGAGTACGTGTGCGGCCTCGTGGCCGAGGAGGTCGAGCGCAGGAGGCCGTGGCGCTTCGAGAGAGTCCTTCGGGATCAGCGAGAGGAGCCATGACGGACTTGGGCAGGCGAGGGCCACACCGTGACGGCCTACGTGTCAAGATCACCAGGCAGCTACTCAAGGCTTGGGGTTAAGCTCCGGCAGGCCGTGCCAGAAGCGCTTGGGCATCCAGGCGGCTCGCGGGTCATAACCACGACTGGCAGCTCCCCGGCCAGGAAGTTCCATTGCCCGGTAGAAGCGCTGCCAGAGCGCTTGGACAAGCTGCTCGCGCTCGTCGGCCTCGTTCACGCGCGATGCGAGGGTGGCCGCAGTGTCTTCATCGAGCCCTACTACGGCGCAGGCAGTGGCTTCCGGCTCATGGAAGATGGCCACCAGGTGCCTGGGGTCCACAATCACAAAGCGATCCTCTCGCATGCGACGAGAAAAGTGAACCCCCACGAGCGGCAACGTGTTCTCGGCGGGCTCGAAGACAGAGACAAAGGTGCCGTCGGGAATCTTGACGAAGCGGACAAACTGCCGCGTGTGCTCGCACTCCGTCGAGACGCGCTGTACCAGGCTGGCAAATACAATCGCCTCAGGTGCAGCGACGTCCTCATAGAGGCGCTTGCCCATCGAGAAGCCCAGCCTCATGTAGCGATGGACCACTTCCGGCATGCCGGGCTCGTCCGCGGCGCAGGCGAGAACAACTCGCCTTGAGCAGGACCTGCCACACTTCTCCTCGAAGCCGGCAAACACCCGCCGTGCCAGCGCGACCACGGTCCCGTCCCTATCGTCCCCAAGGGTCACGACCTTCTCGCCAAGCCGTGGCTGTGCTTCATTGACGGCAACCAACCGAATGCGGCATGGATCAGCGTGCGCGAGGTAGGTCACGCCCACAGCGGCAAGCACTGACTCTGTGGTGCGCTCGCAACATACGACAACGGCCTGCCCTTGCCCCAGCGCTGCCGAGACCTCGCGTGCCGCGCAATCTGTGACATTGGGGGCAATCTCTGGAACACATGACCTAGAAGAGGCTGAGCTGCCCCTCTGCCTGACGTCTGGTTGTGTTGTACTTGCTTCCTGCGGCATCGCTCACCACCTTCTGGCGAATGAGTTCCGGATCGAGAGGCGCGGTTAGATCGCGCTTGCCTCTGCAGGTCACAAAGAATCGCGCCCGCTTGAGCGCAACTCCAAGCCCGCGTAGGTCATCGAAGGAGAGGTGTCGCGCTCGCCGTGCTGCAAGGATGCGCCGTGCCCCAACCGGACCAATGCCGGGAACGCGCAGCAGCGTTTCAAGCGAGGCATCCATGATCTCAATGGGGAAGGCGTTCATGTGGGCGAGTGCCCAGGCAAGCTTTGGGTCAACGTCGAGGTCGAGCCACGGATGGCTGGGCGTTGCAAGCTCATCAGGCGCGAAGGCGTAATAGCGCATGAGCCAGTCTGCCTGGTAGAGCCGATGCTCCCTGCGCAGTGGCACAGGCGTCTCACGGTCTGGCAGACGGCTGTCTTCGACCATGGGCATGTATGCCGAGAAGAAAATGCGCTTGAGCCCGTAGTGGTCGTACAGGGACTTCGAGAGCTGCAGGATGTGGTTGTCGTCCTCGGGAGATGCCCCTACGATGATCTGTGTGGACTGTCCGGCGGGTGCAAACGTGCGAAGGGCGTTGGGCACGGCGCTCGCGGGCCTGCCAAGTGTGTAACGGGAACCAGCCGAAGTGACGCGCATGCCCTCGGAAGCCGGACCCGAGATTCCCCTCCGCCTCCTCGCGAGTGCCTTTTTCCCGGCAGGGGAGTCGAGCAGTGCCTGCTCTTCCGTATGACGCGTAGTGGCAATCTGAGCCATGGGTGCCATGACGGAGTGCGCGTCCTTGTCAGGACAAAGCGTTGCAAGCGACGTCCTGCTGGGAAGCTCCAGGTTCACAGAAAGCCTGTCGGCAAAGCGTCCCAGACGGTCGACAAGCTCGGTAGACGTACCGGGTATCACCTTGGCATGGACATAACCGTTAAAGCGCAGCTCTCCGCGAAGTGCCTCCAGGCAGGCAATCATGCGCTCTGTGGTGTTGTCTGGGTTGCCTAGGACCGCCGATGAGAGGAACAGCCCCTCAATGTAGTTGCGCTTGTAGAAGTCGACCGTGAGCTCCGCAAGCTCGCGTGGCTCAAACGTGGCTCTAGGGCAGCTGGCCCCGCGACGGTTGACGCAGTAGGCACAGTCATAGCTGCAGGCATTTGACATGAGCACCTTGAGCAGGGTGATGCAACGTCCGTCTGCCGAGAAGGAATGGCAGAGCCCGCTCGCACACGCATCGCCCACCATACCCTCGCGTGGTCCGCGCGTAACGCCAGAGGAGGTGCAGGCGGCATCAAAGCGTGCGGCCTCAGCGAGGATTCCGAGCTTGGTGAGCCTGTCCATCGCATCCTCCTCACGTGCCGTAATATGAGAACTAATGTTCTGTCAAGTCTATACCACATGCCTAAACAGTACAAGTGTTCTTATATCTGTCCCTTCAATGTGTCCTCGCTGTTTTTGGCCTTCCGTCATCACTCGTAACCCATCTGGGTCTACAAGGCAACTCGTCTGACACAAGATGACAAAGCCTATATTGGATGCTGACAAGCGGCGGCCCTCGCGGGGGCGCGCCGCCGCCAGACATCCGCGCCTCCACCGTTTGTTGCCGACTGGGGGAGACATGAGTGGCGCAGATACCTCTTTCGTGCTGATCTGCTCAGCATTGTTCTGTTCATGACGCCTGCCCTCATTACGGGCTTGCCGTGCACGCCTTTGCCACCACCGCGCTTGCCGCCGCCTCTGCCGAGCTGGGATGGATGCTCATGGACGTGATTTTCGATTGCAAGCCTACGCTTGTGGGCGCCTGCACAGGGCTTGTCGTTGGTCTTGTGGCCATCACCCCAGGATGCGGCTACGTGCCCTTGGGGACCGCGATGCCCATTGGGCTTGTCGGCAGC
>NZ_DBHHPX010000058.1:0-915 GCF_057241865.1 Tractidigestivibacter sp. | reverse complement strand
AGACAGGTCATATGCTATTTCACCTGCTCAAGGATGAAGGCGCGCTTTGGATGCGATGACGCGCTTGATGCTTTTGGATGTCACGGAATCGGCGGCGTATGGGGAGGCATTGCCACGGGGATCTTTGCGAGCAAGGCCGTCAACCCCAACCTGAGCTGGGACGGCCTTATCTATGGTGACGTAAGGCTCCTTGGGGTGCAGCTTGCCTCCACCGTGCTTGTTGCCGTTGTGGGTACGCTTGCTTGCATCCTCATCGTCCGCGCGCTTTGCGGTGGGGCCATCCGCGTGAGCGAGCGTGAGGAGCGAGAGAGGCTTGATCTCACCCAACACGGCGAGAGGGCATGCCCCTCCTTTATGGGCCTTGACGATTAGGGAGACAGCATGTTCAAAGTAGAAGCAATCGTGCGCGAGGAGCGCATGGAGGACGTGAAGGACGCTCTGCGCGAGATTGACGTACGTGGCATTACGGTGAGTCAGGTCATGGGGTGCGGTACGCAGCTTGGGTTTAAGCACCACGTGCGCGGCAGCGAGACAACCATGAACATGCTGCCCAAGGCTAAGTTCGAGATTGTCGTGTCCAATAAGGACTGGGCTGAGAAGACCGTGGATGCCATTGTTCGCGCCGACCGAGGCATAGGTGCGAAGTGGGCCTATGAGCCGGGTTCTGTCGAGGACGATCATTTATCTACGAGTGTCGTTACCGACGCCCTCTAGCGCGCAACCCGAGTGCGGTGCGGGCCACACCATAGCGCTCCTATTTGCGTTTGCTCCGGAAGGGGCTTGCCAAGCCGCCGTGTTGCCACGACGCTGGTGGTCTCTTACACCACCGTTTCAGCTTTTCTCTCACCCGCCAAGGCGGGCAGCGGGAGTCTTCTTTTCTGCGGCGCTTTCCGTCGGGTCACCCCGCCTGGCCGT
>NZ_DBHHPX010000057.1:0-10413 GCF_057241865.1 Tractidigestivibacter sp. | reverse complement strand
CGGCCGGCGGTCCCCGCATGCGCGGCATCGCTCTCCCGGATCCAGGCATGCATGGCCTGCCCGGAGGGATGTCCGAGCCTGCGGATCGCGAGGGTCACCTTCCCACCGCATTCCTCGGGGACCTCGAGCGCTCTCTTCCTCTGCCCTGGCGCAAAGCTCATTGCGGACTCCTGACCGGACCGTATCTGGTCCAACTTTTTGTCCGCATGCCCTCGTGTCGTAAAAGTTGGTGTAAGCGCCTGAGCTGGGCGAGCTGAAAAGGGACGGCCGCCGCCCTAGAATCTGAGATCACCAGATAGGCAGGTTCGGGGAAAGGGCGACGACCGCGATGGGAATCGTACCAGAGGCAGCGCCGGCCGCGATGGGGATGCCGAGGTTCGAGGGCGGCTGCACCAACATGCGGGGGCTGATAGGGCAGCTCACGGGATCGGTGGCCGACGAGACCATGGGCGCCGAGGCCGGCCAGATGCGCGCCGCCTCCCCCAACAGCAGGAACGGCTGCCGCGAGAGGAGGCCCAAGACCCGCGCGGGCGCCATCGCGCTGGGGGCTCCCAAGCCGAGGAGCGGCAGCTTCTTCCCCGACGACGCGATGGAGCGCTGCCAGAGGGCGGGCAGGGCGCTTGTGGCAGCGGTGGCAGGGACGTGCGCCACGGGCGCCTCGGCCCGCAGGGCGCGGAGGATGGCGGAGAGGATGGGCGTCGGCAGGCCCTCCAAGGACCAAGCGGGCGCTATCGCCCAGGGCCCCGATGCTGACGTGGAGGAGCCGCTCGAACGGGACCTTTCGTCTCCCAGGACACCCTGCCTCTGGCTCGACGCCGCCTGCGTCAGGTGTCGCAGAGGCGCCCATGTGGCCTCCACCGCCGTGGTCACGGCCATCGGCCGCGGCGGGCGCGGCTGGAGACACGTGCCGGGAGCGTCGGTCGCCGGCGACGAGCCCTACGATTCCCGGGTGGCCTTCCTCAAGGGCATCAGGGGGCGTGGCGCCCACGGGGCCCGGCCCGTCACCTCCGACGCCCACGGGGGCCTCAGGCGCGCCATCCCCGAGCGGTTCCAGGGGGCTGCCTGGCAGAGGTGCGCCGTCCATCTGGAGCGTGACTGCGTGCGCGAGGCGAAGGCACGCCAGCTCAGGGGGTGCGTCGCCAGGATAATCGCACCCATCTCCCATGCCAAGGACGCCGAGGTGGTCAGGGCGATGCACCGCCTTGCCCCAGAGATGCTCGGGAAGTGCCGCCCCAAGGCGGCCCGTATCGTGGGTGAGGCGGAGCCTGGCGCCCTCGCCTGCCTGGGCTTCCCCGCCTCCCACTGGAAGAGGACGAGGACCAGCGACGCCCAGGAGCGCGCCAACCGCGGGACAAGGCGCCGCTCTCGGGTGGTGCAGGTCTTCCCGAGCATCACTTCTCTTGAACGCTTGGCTGGAGCTGTGACGTGCGATGAAGGCGAGCCCTGGAGTGAGCCACGCTACTTTGCAGAGCCCAAGATGGCAGAACTCCACAATGAGGGGGGTATCCGACGCACTACCAAGAAAACGCCAGGGCAAGAAGATGAGCTGCGAAATATAGCGCGAAAGGCAATGGAGGCAAGCCTGGAGCTTGCAGGCAGGCTGGAGGCAGCATAGGATAGGCAACTGAGATCTCAGATTCGGACGGCGACTTCTCCTTGAGGCAAACGAACCGCTACACCAACATTTCCGACACTACCAATAGAATCGTTCCCATGACCCAAGCTTTCATTAAAACGAGGAGTGGAAATGGCTTCTGGATTCGGCATATCCGCAGACGTGCTCCCCATATTCAACTATTCGAACGCCCAGGCGCTGCAGTGTCCCATGCGCTCGCTCAGCGTCGCGGACGAGACCGACAACGACGTCCGCGACGTCCTCATAAGGGTGGACTCCGCCACTGACCTGCTCACGGACCAGGACTTCACCGTTCCGTCGATTCCCGCGCACACGACCATCGACATCGACTGCTCGAGCGTGGTTGTTGACACGAAGCGTCTCCTGCAGCTGACGGAGCGCATGACCGACAACGTCCACATAGAGGTCCGGAAGGGCCAAGATGTCCTTGCCACGGCAGACTACCAGGTCGTCTTCTTCGCTTTCGACCAGTGGCTGGGCACGCCCGAAACGCTGGCGGCGTTCGTGACCCCCAACCACCCCGCCCTCTCGCCCGTCATCGTGAGGGCTTCTGCCCTGCTGCAGGAGTGGACTGGCTCCTCCTCGTTCGAAGGCTACCAGTCGGGAGACCCCAACCGCGTCCGCCTCCAGGCGGCAGCGCTGTTTCGCGCCTTGCAGGAGCAGGGTATCGTGTACGTCGGTGCGCCCGCAAGCTTCTCCGCCGGGCAGCGCGTGCGCATGGCCGACGCGGTTCTCAGCCAGCACATGGCGACCTGCCTCGACTTCTCGTGCCTGTACGCCTCGTGCATCGAGGCGGTCGATCTCCGGCCCTTCATCGTGCTGATCAAGGGTCATGCCTTTGCCGGAGTGTGGCTCGAGGAGTCCACGTTCCCAGAGACGATAGAGGAAGACCCCGCTTCGATCTCCAAGCGCTTCCAAAAGGGCGTGAACCAGCTCACCGTGGTCCAGGCGACGATGATTGCCCAGGGGTCCAAGGCGAGCTTCGACGATGCCGAACTCTCGGCCCGCGAGATGGTCGAGCCGAACGACTTCGTGTGCGCGGTCGACATCACGCGCGCCCGCTACGCCCAGATCATCCCCCTGCCCGTGCGCGTCTTGGGTGATGGTGGATGGAGCGTGCAGGCGCCAAAGGTCGACCTCGGCGCTGCCGTGGCGCCTGATGAGAAGCACGTCTCGACCGCGGTCCTTGATGTGGCGGGCGAGAAGAGGACCAGAAAGCAGCTGTGGGAGAGGAGCCTGCTCGACCTCTCCATGCACAACAACCTCCTCAACATGAGGCCGGGAGCACGCGTCATGCCGCTCCTTGTGCCGTCCATCGACGAGCTGGAGGACTTTCTCGCCCTCGACAACGACATCGTGATCGCCCCGAAGCCAAACGAGTTTCCCGACCTTGAGGACGCCGCCACGAGCGTGATCAACGTGTCCGAGGCGGGAAAGCAGCTGCTTCGCAACGAGTTCAAGGAGGGGCGCCTGCGGACCGCGTTCTCGCAGTCGGTGCTGCAGAAGAACCTCACCAACCTGTTCCGCTCGTCTCGCTCGTCACTCGAGGAGACGGGCTCCAACACGCTCTTCCTCACCCTTGGGACGCTCAAATGGGTTGATGCCAAGCGCGGGGGCGTCGCGCGCCTTGCTCCCATCATGCTCTTCCCTGTGGACATCATCAGGAAGTCTGCGCGGGCCGGCTACGTCATGCGCCTTCGCGATGAGGAGCCCCAGGTCAACATCTCCCTGCTCGAGATGCTCCGCGTGGACTACGGCATCTCCATCAACGGCCTCGACCCGCTTCCCACGGATGAGGCGGGAGTCGACACGAGGCTCGTTCTCAACACCGTCCTCGACAAGGTCATGGACCAGCCGGGCTGGGAGGTGCTCGAGAACGGCACCATCGGTCTCTTCTCGTTCTCACAGTTCGTGATGTGGAACGACATCCGCAGCCGCGAGGACGAGCTGCGCCATAGCAAGATTGTCGACTCCCTGCTCGAGGGGCATCTCACGTGGAAGCCCGAGCCCATAGACCCGAACGAGAAGGTGGACCTCTCGTGCTTGCTGCTTCCGGCGGAGGCAGATGCATCGCAGATGCTCGCAATCAAGAAGGCCGCCATCGACGACCAGAGCTTCGTGCTGCATGGCCCTCCAGGTACCGGAAAGTCCCAGACAATCACTCTCCTCATCGTGAACGCCCTCGCGCGTGGGAAGAAGGTGCTCTTCGTCGCTGAGAAGATGGCTGCCCTCGAGGCCGTCGAGTCCCGTCTCGCTCAGCTGGGCCTCTCGCCGTTCTGCCTCGAGGTCCATTCGACCAAGGCCACGAAGAACCATGTCTTCGAGCAGATCAAGGCCGCGTCCGAGATTGGCGTCGCGAGAAAGCCCGAGGTCTACGCCAGCAAGGCGAAGGAGGTGCGCGAGCTCAGGGGTCGCCTCGACCGCTATGCCAGCGGCCTCGAGCGTCGTAATGGTGCAGGGCTCACGCTGCGTGAGCAGATATGCAACTATGTGGAGCTTGCCCGTGACACGAGGCCGATGGACGTGAGCCGCGAGTTCGTCGAGTCCATCGACGGGAGGGACGACCTCGCGCGGAAGCTGAACGCCGCCGAGCGCCTGCTTGCGCAGGGCTCGGCATACGCGCCTGCAGGGACAGCCCCCTTGCGGCCGTGAGCGGCACAGAGTACTCCCAGACGCTGCCGACTGAGCTGCCAGGCTTGCTCGACCGCTATGAGCTTGCCCTTAAGGCCCTCGGAAAGACCGCTGCCGAAGCCGTCTCCCTCTTCGGCCGACTCGTTCCCGTCACACGTGACGACTACGCCGCGCTGCGGTCGGTCGTGGACGCGCTCATGGGCGCATTGACGCTGCCGAGGGCCTGGCTTGTCCGCCCCGGACCTGAGCAGGCTGGTGGAGGACCTTGCGGTGGTGCTCGCCGACAACGAGGAGCTCTTGAGCGAGAGGGGCAAGATCCTGTCTCGCCGCACGGAGGCGTTCCTCGAGCTCGATCCGCAGGTCATACGGCAGGAGTGGCTGGATGCCAACTCCAAGGGCGTGCTGCGCCGCGGCAAGGCCGTCTCGATGGTTCTCTCCAAGCTCTCCCTCTGCTCGCGCGAGCCCGTGAGGAAGGAGGACGTCTCCGCCTTCCTGGAGGACCTCGAGGGATGGAGCGCCGCATCCGCGGAGTTCGAGCGGATTAGGGAGCGCATGGGCTCCTACCTTGAGAGCTTCACCCACGTGGACGGGTCGGTCGACTGGGGCGCCCTCGCGTCTGCGGTCGCGGCCACGCGCGAGCTCATCTCGCGCCAGACGGACGCCTTGCAGAGCCTGCGCCAGCTTGCGGGCGAGGGCGACCTTGGGGAGGCGTTCCAGAAGGTTGGCGAGCTTGGTCGTTGCCTGGACAATGCCTGTGAGGCAGGACAGGAAGTGGAGAGGCGAATAGGGAAGCTCTCCAGCAAGGGAGAGGACTGGCTTTCCGGACAGGTCTCGGCCTGCCAGGGCGTCAAGGCAAGCATGGATGGGATGCGCGGGTGGATGGGCTGGAATGCCGCCCGTGCTCAGGCGCGCTCCCTGGGGCTGGGCGTCCTCGTCGACTACCTTGACGACCATGCGGTGGGCGAGAAGACCATGGACTCGTTCGAGTGCGGCATCTACCGGACCATGGCAATGGCAAGCCTGGACGAGACCGAGGGCATGAACGCCTTCACCGGCTCGCGGTTCACCGAGGTCATCCGGCAGTACTCCCGAGCCGACCAGCAGCTTCGCGAGCTGGCACGGCAGGAGATCTACTACGAGGTGGCATCGAGGGTGCCCGACCTCACGGGAAGCGACGGCACCACCCCGCAGGCCGTCCGCCTGCAGCGCGCCCTGCGCAGCCGTGGGCGCAACGTCTCCATCCGCTCCGTCTTCTCTGACTGCGGCGACCTGGTCTTCTCGCTGTGCCCCTGCCTTCTTATGAGCCCCCTCTCTGTGGCGCAGTACCTCGAGCCCGGGGCTGACCAGTTCGACCTCGTCGTCTTCGACGAGGCATCGCAGCTGCAGACGTGCAAGGCGGTGGGTGCCCTGAGCCGCGCGCGCGAGGCGGTGGTGGTGGGCGACCCAAAGCAGATGCCGCCGACGAGCTTCTTCCAGGGCAAGGTGGAGGACGAGGACTTCGAGGAGGTGTCCGACCTCGAGTCCGTGTTGGAGGACTGCCTTGCGCTCAACATGCCCCAGACGTTCCTGCGCTGGCACTATCGCAGCAGGCACGAGAGCCTGATCGCGTTCTCCAACAAGCGCTTCTACGAAGGACGCATGCTTACCTTCCCCTCGGCGGACGACCGCACGAGCCATGTGACGTTCACGAAGGTCGACGGCACGTTCGAGCGTGGTGGCAGGCGCGTGAACCAGGCGGAGGCCGTGGTCGCGGAGATCGTGAGACGCTCCAAGGACCCCGAGCTCTCGCACGAGAGCGTGGGCGTGGTCACGTTCAACATCCCGCAACAGTCCCTCATCGACGACCTGTTCCAGGCCGCCTGCGCCAAGGACCTAGCGCTAGACGCATGGGCACATGGGGGAGAGGAGCCGCTCTTCATCAAGAACCTCGAGAACGTGCAGGGCGACGAGAGGGACGCGATCCTGTTCTCGGTGACGTACGCCCCGGATGCGAATGGGCGCATGAGTATGAACTTTGGTCCCATCAATCGCGAGGGCGGCTGGCGGAGACTGAACGTTGCCGTCACGCGTGCCAGGTCAAGCATGGAGGTCTTCTCGTCCATCGAGCCAACCGACATCGACCTCAACCGCACCTCCTCTTCTGGCCCGGCCTCGCTGAAGGCCTTCCTGGAGTATGCGAAGCGGGGTAGCTTTGGCTCTGTGAGCATGGCCGAGATGCAGGCGGACGAAGCGGACGACGTGATCGCGCGCGAGCTTTGCGAGGGGTTAGACAGGCTCGGCTATCGCACGAGGATGAACGTGGGGAGAAGTGCGTATCGAGTCGACGCGGGCGTGGTCGACCCTGCTGATGACGGGCGCTACCTTGCCGGCATACTGCTGGACGGACGCTCGTACCAGATGTCAGGCACAACACGCGACCGCGAGATTGCCCAACCCGTGCTGCTGCGACACCTGGGCTGGGATGTGACGCGCGTCTGGGCAATCGACTGGTGGGAGGACTCCGAGGCGGTCATGGAGCGGCTGAAAGCGTTCCTTGAGCGCGTCCTTTCCGAGCGCGGGGAGGAACCTCCCACACCCCGTGCACCCGAGAGCGCTGAGGCAGAGGAGGCCGAGAAGGCTGAGGAGATCGTTCCGTCACAGGAGCCGGAGCCTGGGGCGTCCCAGGCCAATGAGAAGGTCGCGGCGTCCGTGCTCACTGCGGCGGCGCCCGCCGGGGAGACGGAGGCTTCTCACGAGGGGGGCGCGGAGTACGAAGGTCCCGCAGGGCCCGCGAAGTCCGCAGAGCCAATAGACCCGCTCACGAAGCTCATGCCTGACGAAGCAATCCCCAAGGTCGCCGGCCTTCCCCAGGTCGCAGCGAAGGGCGACCCTGCCGTCGTAAGCCAAGGTGACGCAGCAGGGGCCCTGGAGCAAAGTCCCGCAGGCGCTTCAGGCGCAGGACAGGAGTGCGGTCCGCGCTGTCGTCCCTACGTGCTGGCTAACGTTGATGTCTCCGGTTTGGGCGATGACTTTCTCGGCCTCGAGAAGACGCAGGTGGCAGCCCTTCTGGACGACATTCTCAAGGTCGAGGCGCCCATAGAGGAAGGTCTTTTGTACAAGCGCCTCGCGCCTCTGATGGGAATCGGCCGCATGGGCACGCGCATCCGCTCGAAGTGCGAGGAGGGGCTCCAGGCGTCGCATGGGCGCCGCATCACGCAGGCGGGACGCACCATCGTCTGGACCCGTGAGCAAGACCCCAAGGAGTACGTCCTGTATCGTGTGCCTTCGGGCGACGCCGAGCGGCGCTCGTTTGACGAGATACCGTTGGAGGAGATTGCCGCTGCAGCGCTCGACCACATCGAGGCGAACGGCCCCTGCGAGCGTGAGGACCTCGTCAAGGGGACGCTCCATAACCTTGACTACGCGAGGCTGACCCCTGCGGCCCGGGAGTACCTGCAGAAGGGCATCACGCTGGGAATCCGCCGCAGACTGTACCGACGCGAGAAGATGACCTACCTGTTGCCTGGTGCAAGCTAGCTCACGCCGAGAAACGCGGTCAGCCTAGGCCAGACGTCCGCGGCCGCCTGCAGGCCTTGCTTGTAGGCGGCCAGCAGCCGCTCCGGGTCGCGCTCTGCCATGCGCGCGGCGATGGGTTCCTCCGGCCAGATGCAGAGGAGTTCGCCCGCATCGTGAAGGCGCTCGAGCTGGTCGAGTTCGCTCGCGTACTCGAGCGGACGGCCGGCCATGGCGCGTGCCAGCGCGGGGTACGCGGGGTAGCGTATGCGCACGAGTGGCACGGCAGGGTCGTCCTGGTCCGGTCGGTAGCCGCGCGGACGCGTGAGCACCACCACCTGCCTGCCGCGGTAGCGCTTGCGCCCGTAGGCGAAGGGCACGCTGCGCGCGATGCCGCCGTCCAGCAGGAGCTTACCGTTTACGTGCACGGGTCGGTTGGCACAGGGCAGCGCGGCGCTCGCCATGAGATAGCGAGCCTCGGCCTCGTGGCCCTTGTCCTTGGCGAGTACGTGGTAGTCGGGCTGGCCGGTCTCCACGTTGGTGGCGACGCTGACCAACTGCACGGGAGACTGCGAGTACAGCCAGGTTGGGATGTGCTCGAGCTGGTAGGGAATTGTGTCGAAAATGAACTCGCTGCCTACGTAGTCGCTGCAGCGCAGCTTGGAGCGCACGGACATGAACCGCCAGTCGCCGCGGTACGCCATGATCATGCGCGCCGTCTGGCCCGCTATGCCCGACGCGTAGCTGAAGCCGCACGACGCTCCGATTGACACCCCCACCACGGACTCCGCCAACAGGCCATGGTCCAGCAAGAAGTCGACAACGCCGCAGATGAACATGCCGCGCATGGCGCCGCCCTCCAGCACCAGCTGGAAGCGGGTCGTGCGCCAGTGGCGCCAGGCGGGGTCATGCTCGTCCTCCGGTCGGCTGGTGGGCGCGGTTGGCTGGACGTGCATGTCGAGGCTCATCGTTCTTCTCCCTGGGTTCACGCTGGTGCGCTTGCCGGCGTGCGGCGTGTCTCGATTGTAGCTTTGCCCCGCGCACGGCGGTGGGCGAGAATGACGTGCCGTCGCCCGCTCGCGCTCCCGCCACGAGTACGAGGAGCGCTATCCAGGCGTGGTCTGGGGGCACTCTTCGCCAGCAGACGCTACGACCGTACGTTCACCTTCTGCAACGGAGCGGACTCCCATTACGCCGCGCGCGGATTCCGGGCGTTCTTATAGCTTGGGTAGGCTTTAGTCGTTTTCGACGTCACCTCGATGGACGTGCCACTTCTCTCGTCCAATGAGTAAGATTAAGCTAACAATGTGAGCTGTTGGTGATGGTGGTGGGAGGCGATCATGCTCTTCGAGACCTTGGGCGACCCCTCGAGGCCCGCCGTCCTCTTCTTCCATGCGATGGGGGTGACCGGGGCGAGTAGTGGCCCGGTCGCGCGCAACCTTGCGGATGACTTCTTCTGCATCATGCCCACGTCTACGGCCTACTGCCCCGGGCAGCAGTACGTCAGCAAGGTGGACGAAGTCGATCAGGTGGAGCGCTTCCTCGCACAGCGGGGCGTCGACCGCCTGGAGCTCGTGGTCGCATCCTCGCTGGGAGCCGACCTTGCGACTGCCTTCCTGGCGCGCGGCAAGATGCCCGTGGGACACGTCTTTTTCGACGGTGGCCAGTTTGCGCAGATCGGCCTCGGTACACGCCAGCTCATGACCCCGATCCTGTATCTGGCCATCAAGAGCCTGTACTGGTCGCACGGTGGCACGCTCAAGCACATCCTCTGGTGCGACGACGATACCATTAAGCCCTACTTCGTGCAGGCGGGACGCTGCCTCACGTACGGCAACCTGCGGCGCATGATGGCCGACAGCCTCGAGGACGGGCCGCTGCCCACGCTTCCCGCCGACCTGCAGCGACACACGTTCTGGGAGTTTGGCAGCGAGGAGGATCACTTCAAGTACCGTCCTGCCGTGATTGCTGCGTGGCCCCAGGGGAACTTCCCCATCTTCGATGGCCTCAACCACATGCAGTACCAGATTCGCGACCCCAAGGGCTTTGCGAACATGCTTCGCGTGGTGATGGAGAAAAACGAGCTGCCCGCGTTGCCGTTCCTCCGTTGGACGGGGGCCTAGGGCAAGACACGACTAGGGAAACGCTGAACAATTGCGGATGATGGCATCCTTCCGGCCCATGGCAGCTGCGATGGCTGCTGCGGGCCATTCCTCTGCGCGGCACAGCCGGACGCGCCGTCCGCCCGTGCATCCGAGCTGCCGCCCCGGACGCACGCAAGCCCGATTCCGGACGCCTATGCGATGGCAGGCCCCAGGAAGCCTGCCTGCCCTCCCGCACGAGGCCGTGGGCCCCGGTCACGCCGGAGGCGCCGGCCGCCGCGAACGCCTCGGCGACGGCGCAGCCCGTCCCCGCGTCGGTGGCCGCATGGCACCTCATCCCGAAGTGCCACCGGCTGCCCCCCTCCGCCTGGCGCATCTCGGGGTCGCGCGTGCCGGAGCCGTTCCTGGTGGAGCCCGGCGCCTCCGCGACCGTGGCGTCGACGCGGGGGCCGCCGTGCACGGGTGGGCCCCGGCCGTCGGGCCTTCCGCGGATGCCGCCCCCGTGTTAAAGTCAACCCTAAATCTGCCAATCAGGGCAATACATCTGCACCG
>NZ_DBHHPX010000056.1:0-11268 GCF_057241865.1 Tractidigestivibacter sp. | reverse complement strand
CTTCTCGGCGCAGACATCACTCGCCTGTGCTACCCACTAGAAACGCGGAAGAGCCAGAAATACCCGGTCAAGCGTACGCACAATGCCTAACTTTTGACGGCACCCTAGCGTTTGCCCAGTTGGCCGGGGAAGGCTTGGTAAAAGGTGGGCGTTGTGCGTACGCACGACGGGACTTTCTCACCAGAGGGATCCATCTCGCATCTTCTTATGACAGATTCCTCTGCTTGTGCGTACGCATGCCGAGCAAAGAGGCCCCAACCTTGCGGCGGGGGCCTCTTGAGCTGTGCGGCTTAGCCGGCAGCAGGTCTTACCTAGCAGACGCTACGCGCTGGCGTACATGTCCTTAAGCTTGAGAAGGTGCGCATAGCGAGCCATCGCGGCCTCCTCGTTCTCGGCGAAGAGCTTCTCAGCACGGCCCGGGAACTCGCTGACGAGACGGGCATAACGAGCCTCGTTCATCAGGAAGTCCTGGTAGCCGCCCTTCGGCTCCTTGGAGTCGAGCACGAACTTCTTGCCATCGGGCGCAGAGGGATCGAAGCGGAAGAGGTTCCAGTAGCCGCAATCGACGGCGCGCTTCATCTCCTCCTGGCAGTGCATCATGCCGCCCTTCTTGATGGAGTGCATCTCGCAGGGGCTGTAGCCGATGATCAGCGACGGGCCATCGTAGGCCTCGGCCTCGCGGATGGCCTTCAGGGTCTGCATGGGGTTGGCACCCATAGCGACCTGCGCCACGTAGATGTAGCCGTAGCTCATGGCAATCTCGGCGAGGGACTTCTTCTTGGTCTCCTTGCCTGCGGCAGCGAACTGAGCGACCTGGCCAAGGTTAGACGCCTTGGATGCCTGGCCACCTGTGTTGGAGTAGACCTCAGTGTCGAAGACAAAGACGTTGACGTCGCGGTTCTGGGCCAGGACGTGGTCAAGGCCACCAAAGCCGATGTCGTACGCCCAGCCGTCGCCACCGAAGATCCAGAAGGACTTCTTGGTAAGGTAGGACTTCTCGGCCAAGAGCTTCTCGGCCTCTGGGGTGCCCGCGGCCTCGAGCGCCTTGACGAACGCGGCAGCCGTGGCCTTGGATGCAGCGGCATCGCTACGAGCCTCGAGCCAGTTGGTTGCAGCGGTCTTGAGCTCGTCAGATGCGCCGGACTCGATAAGCGCCTCCGCCATGGCCACAACGCGGTCGCGCTCGGCCTCGTAGCCAACCTCCATGCCAAAGCCGTGCTCGGCGTTGTCCTCGAACAGCGAGTTGTTCCACGCGGGACCGTGGCCCTCGGCGTTCATGGTGTACGGGCAGGTGGCCGCAGGGTTGCCCCAGATGGAGGAGCAGCCGGTGGCGTTGGAGATGAACATGCGGTCGCCAAAGAGCTGGGTCACGAGACGGGCGTAGCTGGTCTCGGCGCAGCCGGCGCAGGAGCCGGAGAACTCAAGCAGCGGCTTGTTGAACTGGGACGCCTTGATGTTGGCGTCACCGGCAAGCTCGTCCTTCTCGGTGACCTTGTTGACGGCGTAATCCCAGACCTCGACCTGATCGGCCTCGGCCTCCTGGGGCACCATCGTAAGGGCACCACCCTCCTCGATTGTGCTCTTGGGGCACATTGCAACGCAGTTGTAGCAGCCCATGCAGTCGAGCGGGGACACGGCGATGGTGAACTTGTAGCCGGTGCCCTTGGGGAGCTTGAGGTCAGTCGTACGCATGGCCTCGGGTGCGGCAGCAACCTCCTCCTCGGTCATGGCAACCGGACGAATCGTGGCGTGCGGGCACACGTAGGAGCAGGTGTTGCACTGGATGCACTTCGAGGGATCCCAGCGGGGAACCATAACGGCAACGCCGCGCTTCTCGTATGCGGAAGCGCCAAGCTCCCACTGACCGTCGGCGTGGTCCTCGAAGGCGGAGACGGGCAGGCTGTCGCCATCCATCATGTCGATGGGGGTGAGCAGCTCCTTGACCTGCCTCACGATGGCCTCGCGGCCCTCAAGCGTGAGCGTGGAGGGCTCGTCCTCGGCGGTTGCCCAGTCGGCAGGCACCTCGAACTTGTGGTACGCGGTGGCACCAGCCTCGATGGCCTTGTGGTTGGCGTCAACGACGGCCTGGCCCTTCTTCATGTAGGACTTGGTCGCGGCGTCCTTCATGTACTGAATGGCGTCCTCGGGAGGAAGCACCTTGGCCAGCGAGAAGAACGCGGACTGGAGCACCGTGTTGGTACGCTTGCCCATGCCAACCTTGGCAGCAAGGTCGATAGCGTCAATCAGGTACACGTTGATGCCATTCTTGGCGATGTAGCGCTTGCCGGCAGCAGGCATCTTCTCGGCGAACTCGGCGTCATCCCACTGGCAGTTCACGAGGAACGTGCCACCAGGCTTAACGTCGCGGACCATCTTGAAGCCCTTGACTATGTAGCTGGGGTTGTGGCAAGCAACGAAGTCGGCCTTGGTAACGTAGTACGGCGAACGGATGGGTGAATCGCCAAAGCGCAGGTGGCTGATGGTGACGCCGCCAGTCTTCTTGGAGTCGTACTGGAAGTAGGCCTGTACGTACTTGTCGGTGTGGTTGCCGATGATCTTGATCGAGTTCTTGTTGGCGCCAACCGTACCGTCGCCGCCGAGACCCCAGAACTTGCACTCGATGGTACCAGGGGCAGCGGTGTTGGGGGCGTCAGGATCCATGGGCAGCGACAGGTTGGTGACGTCGTCCACGATGCCGATGGTGAACTCCTGCTTGGGGGCGTCCTTCTTGAGCTCGTCGTACACGGCGAAGGCTGCCGCGGGCGGCTCGTCCTTGGAGCCGAGGCCGTAACGACCGCCAACAACGGTGATGTTGGAGAGGCCGGCCTCGTACAGAGCGGAGATGACGTCCTCGTAGAGGGGCTCGCCCACGGAGCCGGGCTCCTTGGTGCGATCGAGGACGGCGATCTTCTGGGTGGTCTCAGGCAGGACGGCCACGAGGTGCTTGATGGAGAACGGACGATACAGGTGGACCTCGACCAGGCCGACCTTCTCACCCTTGGCAACCAGGTAGTCGATGACCTCCTTGAGCGTGTCGCAGAAGGAGCCCATGCAGACCACGACGCGGTCGGCATCGGGAGCGCCGTAGTAGTTGAACGGCCTGTAGTCGGTGCCGATGCGCTTGTTGATCTCGTCCATGTAGGCCTCGACGACGTCAGGGAGCTCGTCGTAGAGGGTGTTACAGGCCTCGCGGTTCTGGAAGAACGTGTCGCCGTTCTCGTGAGAACCACGCGCATGCGGGTGCTCGGGGTTGAGCGCGTGGTCACGGAAGGCCTGCACGGCGCCCATGTCGAGCATCTCGCCAAGCTCATCGAAGTCCCACGTGGCGACCTTCTGAATCTCGTGAGAGGTGCGGAAGCCGTCGAAGAAGTTGAGGAACGGGGTCTTGCCCTTGACGGCTGCGAGGTGTGCGACAGGGGACAGGTCCATGACCTGCTGAACGTTGCTCTCGCAGAGCATGGCGAAGCCGGTCTGGCGGCAGGCCATAACGTCGGAGTGATCGCCGAAGATGTTCAGCGACTGCGTTGCGACGGTACGGGCGCTCACGTGGAAGACCGTGGGGAGCTGCTCGGCAGCGATCTTGTACATGTTGGGAATCATGAGGAGCAGGCCCTGAGAGGCAGTGTAGGTGCTCGTGAGGGCGCCCGCACCAAGAGAGCCGTGCACGGCACCGGCGGCACCACCCTCAGACTCCATCTCAACGACCTTGACCGGAGTACCGAAGACATTCTTCATGCCCTTGGCAGCCCACTGGTCGACATGGTCGGCCATGGGGCTAGACGGCGTGATCGGGTAGATGCCCGCCACCTCCGTATAGGCATACGACACCCAAGCCGCCGCCTCGTTGCCGTCCATCGACTTGAATTTTCTCGCCATATCCTCTCCTCCTCGGCAGCACCGCCGCGATAACGGTAATGCCAAACTAAGTGACCCAGGGACTGGCTGGCCCCGAGACTTCTGCCTTGGAACTGCACGGAGCAGTTGTCCAGACGTGTTTTATGATACCGCAATGCACCCATCAAAAGGGTGCAACGGGCAGGTCCTGAGCAATGGGCGCGCTTGGGTACTGCCTGGCAAAATACCCCTATTTAACTAGGGATTATTTGAACTGGGGCAATGCAGGCCGTAGCACTCGCAGCCCTTTGCAAGCACGTGTTACCGCATCAGTAATTGAGCCAATTAAAGTACCGTTCGCCGGGTGAATTAGGTCGTTCGCCGCAAAGCGATTTACAACTACCTCTTTTTCTTCTGAGTCGCAAGAAGCCGAGCGTACCCCTCGGCCAGTCGTGCCCCGCGAGGCCCTCCGGCATCCGTCGCACATACGACGCCATGCTCGTCTGACACGAGAAACACCTCGTCGTGGTTGAGCGTGCCGTCGAGAAGGCCTTGGGCGACCCCCTCCTCACGCGTGACGGTGATTCCCACCGTATTGGCAAGGTCCTGCACGAGCGTGACGGCGCCCGAGGCATCCTCGGCATCACCCATACCGCAGACGAGAGTGTCACCTTTCACAATCCAGAGCGTCTCTGGGGCAACGCCAGTCTCCTCGGCCTCCTGCGATGACGCGAGCGCGCGGCTTGCGAGCGCTGACGCCGTGGGAGCGTCAATCGGCGTGTAGGGGCCAACGGTCATGGCAGCCTGGCCCCTGTCGTCTATGACAATCATGAGGACACCGTCGGGGTTGCTCGCAGAGCCATTCGCGAGCGTCCACTCGATGTGCTGCTTGGCCCATGCCACCAATTGGGTCGAAACCGCTCGCCCGTTCACCATGCGTTTCGAAAGGGCTCGAAGGTGGCGGTTCTCCATGGGCAACCTGCCCGATGCCAGCCGCCATCGGCACACGAGGACCGGCTGGCCCAAGGTGAAGTCCTGCTCTGAAACTCTCTCGCTCATCGTTGCCACCCTCCCGACACACTTCCCGTGACGCCGTGAGACCGATTGTACGACCCCTCGACGCCAAGCCGGGGGCCCGCTTAAGCCGGGCGACCACCAGACTGGCTGCGCGACGTTCGCACACGCATCGAGCATAGTACCCGATGCGCCACCTGCGGTACTGTGAGAAGATATGACGCCAAGCAAAGCCAAGTGCAGGAACGTAAGAGGTGCAGATACATGGCATGGCGTGACCAACGCACGCGTAACGAAAGGGCCCAACGACCACCAGTGCTTTCCATTGAGGAGCCCACAGGGCAGGCACTTGCGGATGCGGCAGGGCTGATAGGCAGAACCTGGTATCCAGACGAGCCGGAGGCAAGGCGTGGTGCCTGCGAGAAAATCGAACTCGCACACCACCTCAAGCACGCAACCTACGTACGCGCGGCAATGCTCGGCAACAGATTTGCAGGAATCGTCGCAGCTGCCCCCACGGAGCTGCACCGCCATCCAAAGCCAGGCAACGTAAGCGCCCTGTGGTATCGGGACCATATGCGCGCAGTTGCTCCCTGGGCCGAGAAAACCAGCGACGAGGCCGCCATTGGCGTAGCCCTTGCCCCCATCACTGCCGAGATGGCTCTGACCCAGGAGCTCCTCGAGAGCCAAGACGACCGCGCTGCCTGGGAAGTCACACTTTTAATCGTTGACCCTGCATGCCATGGCAAAGGCGTCGGAAAGGCCCTCTTCATGGGAGCCCTCGACTACCTGAGCCACCAAGGAGCACCGGGCTTCTTCCTGGCAACCGACGACGGCTGTGACTTTGGCTTCTACGACCACCTTGGCCTCGAGCGCATTGCCGAGCGAGAGGCACCTGGCTGCACCGCGCCTTTGGCGGGGCACCACGACAAGGGGCCGTTCCACGTCTACCTCTATGGCGCGCGGCTGGGAGACGAGAGCGATGTGCGCTAGCCCTTCCTGCAGCCGACCGATGATTGCTTCGCAAGCGCCCGTCCCATCGCATCCGCGGGTAGTCGGGCGGTTTGCGCCCACTCCCTCCGGTCGCATGCACCTGGGTAACGTGTTCTCTGCTCTCATGGCATGGCTCTCCGCAAGAAACGCCGGCGGCAGCATGGCCTTGAGAATAGAGGACCTTGACCCACGGGCCCAGGGTCGTTCGACCGCAGAACTGCTTATGGAGGACCTCTCCTGGCTTGGCCTTGACTGGGACGAAGGCCCCTACTTCCAGAGCAAGCGGGGAGACCTGTACTCCGCAGCCATCGGCCGGCTGAGCAGCCGAGGACTCACCTACCCCTGCTTTTGCACGCGTTCCGAACTGCATGCAGCCACCGCGCCCCACGCCTCCGATGGCACCTATGTCTACCAAGGTACGTGCAGAAACCTCTCCCCCGATGAAATTGTCCGCAAGTCCAGGCTGCGACCGCCCGCCACAAGGCTCCGCGTGCCCCACGAGAACGACCCTACAGGCACCATCTCCTTCGATGACCTGGTCTACGGCCGCCACACCGAAGTGCTCGCACACGAATGCGGTGACTTTCTCGTTCGCAGAAGCGACGGCGTTGTTGCCTACCAGCTCGCCGTGGTTGTCGATGACGCCCTCATGGGCGTGACCCAGGTGGTTCGCGGACACGACCTTCTTGGGTCTGTGCCTCGCCAGATTTACCTCCAGCGCCTGCTTGGGTTTCCCACACCGTCCTACGCCCATGTCCCTCTGCTTATCAATCCGGACGGACGACGTCTCTCCAAGCGCGATCATGACCTTGACCTTGGCGTTATTCGCGAGAGTGGCTATAGCGCGCATCAGGTTGTTGGGTTTCTCGCCTCCCTTGTAGGGCTTGCGGAGAGGGACGAGGAAATCTCGGCGGACGAGCTTGTACCGCGCTTCTCGTGGAATGCTCTCCGTGGGCACGGGCCCGACATCGTAATGGAACATAGGGCATGCCCTCCTTTCGTAGGAGCTTCCCGCAAAAACTTTGGCCGATAAGAGATGGGGAACGGTTGGGGAACGTCCCCATCTCTTAAAACTGGGTTGTGACGAGCCGGGTTTGTGGGGTATCATGCTTGGGCACAACGTTCGGAGAGCTGACCGAGAGGCCGAAGGTGCTCGCCTGCTAAGCGAGTATTCCCTCCAAGGGAATCTGGGGTTCGAATCCCCAGCTCTCCGCCAGTTGCGACTACCGCGAACCCCGTCCTGAGTTATTTCCGGGCGGGGTTCGTTGTATTTTGGGCCTATCTCGCCACCAGTGCGACAAAGAATATGTGCGGGAAATAACCCTTGACTCCCCGAGGCTTTCGTGTCATATTATCTAACCGCACGCGCCGTTACCTCAGCTGGATAGAGGACCTGACTACGAATCAGGGCGTCATAGGTTCGAATCCTATACGGCGCACCACGCAAACACAGGCCAGACGGGTTTTCTCGTCTGGTCTTTTTGTTGCCCTGGCTCAGCCTCCAACGCCTAGCATCCCCCTGACACCGGCCGGTATGTCACGCCCGTCGCGGAACCAAGCGACTGGTACGAATATGAGACCCTGTGCGCATCGCAGAGATCCATGAGGTCCACAAGCGCATGCTCGCCGCTGTCGAAATAGGAATGCAGGCGAGAGTTCATCTCGGCTCCAGCACCCAACGCCGATGCAAGGCAGCCAATGACCTCTGGCGCAAAGACAATCTGCAGTTTGTGCCGAGGCTCGCCGTACGCAACGCTAGCCGATGGTCCGCTTACCTCCTCGCTCACCATAAGAGAGCCGTCCCCAGAGTAGCCCGACTCGATGACCGTGACGTCGCCCATCTTCTCCTTTCGAGCTATGACCTGCATCTCTTTGCCCCACATGCTCTTCTCTGCCATCTTTATACCTCCCGACTGATTGTGTGTTGAGAGAAGTCTACTCCATCGACATGAAAAAATAGAACATATGTTCTTGTTATTCGCTCACCGATGCTTCTCTTCGGTGAGTGGCAGGCCCCGTGCGTGGTGCAGGATTTCTTTCCGGGGTACCTTAGAACCTAGTTACCGAGGGATGGAGGACAGCATGAGCAAGGTCAACGGGGTGGGCGTTGCGTTCTGTGGCGGCGGCTTCCGCTCGTACGCCGAGGTCGCAGTTGTCGAGGACCTGGCGCGAGAGGGAATCACCATCGGTGCCGTTGCAGGCACTTCGATGGGGTCGCTCGTAGCATCCCTCGTGGGCGCGGGGCTCTCCCCTCGCCGCGTCGCGGAACTCTTGGTAGAGCTGGACCGTCGCGTTGTGGAGACGGGCACCCTCAAGAACCTACGTCTGCGTGCCATCGCCATGGTAGCTTCAAACGGCATAGTCGAATCCGAGAAGATGCAGGAGCTTGCGCGAGAAGTCCTTGGCGAGGCGGGCGTCCACACCTTTGCGGACTTCATCATACCCGTAGCCATGCCGGCGGTAGACATTGTCTCGGGCGAGCTTGCCGTGTTCACGAACGACCCAGACCTCTTTAGGAGCACGGGAGCTGGCTGGACCTGCATCTCGGGAGACGACCTCGACGTTGCAAGCTGCGCATGCGCATCGGCCTCGTATCCCCTGGTGATAGCCCCAACATCCTACCGTGGCCACGTCTACATGGACGGCGGCTGCCGCATGAACCTTCCCACGCCGCTCTTTGACCGCAGCTCGGTTGACGCCGTGGTGGGTGTGGGGATGATCCGTCAGATGGAGCCCCTGCACGACCTCAAACCCCTTGCCATAGCCCAGAGGACCATGTCGTGCGGCGCAAACCAGCTTGACCGCCTGCACGCACAGGCCGCCGACATCTACGTTAACCTGCCCGTCTCGGGCACGGACGCCTTCCAGGCGGGGACCGGTCAGCTTGCCATCGACGAGGCGCGAGAGATGCTCCGTGCCAACCCCGTCGACTGGAGCGCCGCTCGACCCAGCGCCTTCTCCGCAATGCGGCGCGTCGCGGTCGACGCCATTGCCAGCATGGTCCGTGGCTGGCAGAACTCCCAGCAGAGCTAGGGGCAAACCACAGAGGCGCACTTCCCAGACCTCCAAACGAAGAAGGGGGCACCGTCACCAGGCGACGCCCCCTTCGTAGCGCATGCCAAAGCCAACCGCAGCCCAGCGATACCAGCTACGCGAGAGGCCTGATGACCTCCATGTCGCGCATGTACGGACGCAAAACCTCGGGCACCGTGATCGAGCCGTCAGCGTTCTGGTAGTTCTCCATGATTGCCGCCATGGTGCGGCCAACGGCGAGACCGGACCCGTTGAGCGTGTGGACCAGGCGCGTGCCCTTGAACTCCGCGGGATCCTTGTAGCGAATGTTCGCACGGCGAGCCTGGAAGTCCCAGCAGTTGGAGCAGGAAGAAATCTCCTTGTAGCTGTTGTAGCTAGGCAGCCAGGCCTCAAGGTCATAGCACTTGGTAGCAGAGAAGCCAATATCGCCGGTGCAGAGCGAAACCACGTGATAGGGCAGGCCAAGGAGCTGCAGGCACCTCTCCGCCTCGGCAACCATGCTCTCAAGCTGGTCCATGGAGTCCTCAGGCTTGGCAAACTTGACCATCTCCACCTTGTCGAACTCGTGCACACGGATGATGCCGCGCGTGTCCCGACCGGCAGAGCCTGCCTCCTCGCGGAAGCACGGTGTGAACGCGGTGTACCAGAGCGGCAGCTTATCTCCGTCGAGAATCTCGTCCCTGTGGATGTTGGTGAGCATGACCTCGGCCGTGGGGATGAGGTACATGCCGCCGCTCACGTGGTAGAGGTCCTCGTCGAACTTGGGCAGCTGGCCCGTGCCAAACAGGGATTCGTGGTTGGTGATGACGGGTGGCCACCACTCGGTAAAGCCGGCCTTCACATGCGTGTCAATGAAGAAGTTGATGAGCGCGCGCTCCATGAGGGCACCGGCACCACCAAGCAGGTAGAAGCGCGTGCCCGCAAGCTTGATGCCGCGCTCGAAGTCAATCATGCCCGTGGAGGAGCCCAGGTCCCAGTGTGCCTTGGGCTCAAAGTCGAACTTCGTGGGCTCTCCCCAATGGCGAACCTCGGGGTTGTCGGAGTCATCAACGCCGTAGGGTACGGACTCGTGCGGGATATTGGGAATTGCGGCGACAAGGTCGAAGAGGTCCTTCTCGACCTTGGTGCGCCTCTCGTTGAGCTCCGCGATGCGGTCCTTGCTGGCTGCGACTTTGGCCTTTGCGGCCTCCGCCTCATCCTTCTTGCCCTCGCGCATGAGCTGGCCAACCTGCTTGGAGATGGCATTGCGGTCAGCCTGCAGCTGCTCCACCTCTGAAATGACCGAGCGACGCTCTCCATCAAGCTCGAAGAAGCGCTCGCGATCCCAGTGCGCGTTCTGACGAGAAGCGCAGGACTTATCGACGAGGTCTGGATTCTCTCGCACGAACTTGATGTCGAGCATGTGTGAACTCCCTTGCTTATGTGCGTCGATACCCCGTGGTGAGGTCTGGCGCGCCAAGGCCACATCTGCGGCCCGGCGGCGTTCCAAGTATATACTTGTGCGGTATCCGTTGGCCCCTTGCGGGCCTAGCGCCCGGGAGGCTTACGTATGGAGGACTTCATCACCTGGCTTTTCACTGACAGGACCGGCGTGGTATGCCTCGTTGTGGGCGGCATGTTGGTCTGCCTGCTCATTTCCTTCATCCTTGAGCGCCGCACGCGCGAGCGCTATTACAATCACGAGAAGTCCGAGGACGACTGGGACCTCTTTGGCGACGACGAGGACGAGGACGCCGACAAGTAGGGCATTCTTGTGCCGAGAAACGCGCGACATCCTGCCTCGAGGAGGGCGGCTGGCAGAAAAGTGGGGTCGTGCGTACGCACAACCCACAACTTCTACCAATTTTGCTCCCCTAGGACTTCTCCCGGGTAGAAAAGTGGGGTCGTGCGTACGCACAACCCACAAGCTCTGACATGGCCCCGACGTTTGCCCAGTTGGGCGAGAAACCCCTGGCAACAGATGGTGATGGTGCGTACGCACAAGTGAGCTTTCCTGCCACCGCACGCCCGCCCAGGCCCGTTTCTGGCAGAAAATCCTGATCGAGCGTACGCACGAGTGGCTTTCTCTGCCACCGCACACACCACAGGCGTGAGAACTCCTATCCATCGACGCCGGTACCAATTCAATTCCTTGCTCACAGAGAGCGCCTCCGCTGGAGAATCCAACGGAGGCGCTCTGGCAATTCATGGTGCGGGCGAAAGGACTTGAACCTTCATGAGATTGCTCTCATACGGACCTGAACCGTACGCGTCTGCCAATTCCGCCACGCCCGCGTGCTGGGATATATTACAGCATCCCGCCGCAAATGCCAACTGGAGATTCACAAAATCGGGTAGTCTACGCCCCCATCTGGGCGCGGGTCTCGTCGATGATGCGGCGCACCTCCGCGGCGC
>NZ_DBHHPX010000055.1:0-12657 GCF_057241865.1 Tractidigestivibacter sp. | reverse complement strand
TCCCCTGACCTCGAGAATTGCCGACTCAACCCCGGGCGTTCGGCTAAGTTTGAAATCAACCGATTCAAGCACGCTAGGTGCTAATGATACACCGCCACCCCGACCCCCTATGTCATAAGGTCGTATGAAAAGTTCCACGGAACCAAAAAGAAGCATCCAAGCCACTGACAACTTTCTTTCTGATGCTATGATTTTCTAGTCGTCATTTCATGCTGAGACCTAGTTATTAACCGAGTTTCATCCTTTGTTGAAAACTTTCGTTCGCATAGAAATTCAAGTGAAAGTTTTCAACAAAGGATGAAACTCGGTTGAAGAGTCAGAGCTGGTGGAGGATTCGAGAGGTAGTCTGGGATGGACCACGCGTTCTATCCATTCGTCGACAACACACCCGAGGATACGGGTGAGCAGGGTGAGAGCATCTCACAAAACCCGCAGGCAGGGACATCCAGGATGCCAGGGGATCTAGATTCAGTGCACTATCCCGCACGCGTGGCCATCTACGATGATGCCGCAGCGGCACCGCGTGTGGTGATCATCGAGCCTACAGACGTTCGAAGCTACCTCGAGGAGATTACCGCAACGGTCAATCGTCTTGCCCATGAGCAGGGAGGTCAGATTCCCTTCACGGTTATTCGAGAAATTGTCGAGAACTTCATCCATGCCTATTTCATAGCACCAACCATCACGATTCTGGATGGAGGCAACACGCTGCGCTTCTCCGACCAGGGGCCGGGGATTCGGGAGAAGGACCTGGCCATGGAGTATGGCACGACCTCAGCTACAGAGGAGATGAAGCGATACATCCGCGGAGTGGGCTCTGGGCTGCCCTACGTGCAGCAATATATGAGTGACAAAGGCGGGAGCCTCACCATAGAGGACAACATATCTGGAGGGACGATCGTCACGATCTCGACCAGGCCCAGGGAGGATGCCGAGAGGTGCGCCGCCCCTGGGAAGCCGGCGGCGCGGGCACCACAGACGTACGGTCAGGTACCTCACACAGCGTCACAGCCGCAGGTCATCTACCAGCATCCGTACGCACAGGGCTATCAACCGTACTACCAACCGGTGCAGGCCCAGCAGACAGTCTATCCACAGACAACCTTCCAACCCCAGGCCGCTCCTCCACCAACGCCGGCTATGTCCCCTGCACCCACCACTCCTGTGACCGCTGCGCAGCCTCACGCGTGGACGTCTGAGCTCGGCTGCATCAACCTCTCCGGCCGCTCGCAGATCATTCTCGAGTATCTCTCGGCACACGAGATGGTCGGCCCCACAGAACTCGTACGAGCCTACGGCAAGTCGGCACCCACGTGGTCCCGCGAGCTAGCGAGCCTGGTCCAGATGGGAATTCTCAAGAAAATCGGCCAGAAGTACTACCTCACGCAGCTAGGGCAGAACTTCGTGTGATGCAGCCGCAATCGACATCTATCGGTATAGAGGCAAAGTTTTCAACATTTCTCGAAGTTCTCGATGCCTACGGGGTTTGAGGACCTGAGTTTTCAACATTGCCCCTATAATGGTCTCTCGCACTTTAAGGTGGGCACAGGGTGCCTACAAACGCCGAGAGGAACGCGGACATGGGACCAGAGATCGACGCAGATACTGAGGCGCTGTGGCAGGACATGTTCGACCTGGTGAGCAAGAGACACCTGCCGGGCTCGGTCATGGCCATGCTCAGGAGCTGCACGCCCACCTCACTCGACGCGGGCACTCTCCACGTCGAGACCCACAGCCGCACGGTCAAGAACCGCCTCTCAAAGAACCTCGACGTTATCAACGAATGTCTGACCGAGGCGGCCTTCGAGGACGCTTCGCTCGACATCTCCTTCGTGCAGGACCCGGACGCTGCCCCTCTCGCCCCAAGCTCTGCAGTGACCCCCGAGGAGGCCCGCCGCTGGATGTCCCCCACGCCCCAAGAGGCGGCACCGCGCAAGGCCGACGCCATGTCGGCACAAGGGCATACCCCCGAAGACGCCTGGCTCGACGAGAACGCTGCCAGGGAGGCGGCGGGCCATGAACGCCGAGCAGCAAACCCACTGGTAGATGACATCTCGGAGATGGACTCCAAGCTCACCTTCGACCGCTTTGTCGTAGGCGACGAAAACACCTTTGCCTACCAGGCGGCACTCCAGGTGGCCAACGGCGAGAACCGCACGTACAACCCGCTCTTCATCTACGGCAAGAGTGGCCTGGGCAAGACGCACCTCCTGCGCGCGATACAGAACTACATCTCGGCAAACGACCCTACCCGCATTTGTGTGTACAAGGACGGATCGGCCTTCATCACCGACTACACGACAGCCATGTCACACCGTGAGAGGTCGGCACCCGATATCCTGCGCGATCACTACTATGACATCGATGTGCTCATCATCGACGACATCCAGAAGCTCGCCGGCAAGGCAGGCACCATCGATTTCTTCTTCGATGCCTTCAACCACCTCACCAGCGCGGGCAAGCAGATCGTGCTTGCCGCCGACCGTTCCCCCTCGCAGCTGGGCGCTGAAGCCGCCTTCGACGAGCGCGTCACGAGCCGGCTTGACTCGGGCTTCTCGACATCAATCCAAGTCCCCAACTACGAGCTCAAGCTGCGTCTCATCACCACCTTCTGCGGACGCATGCACGAGGACGCAACCGATGGCCATGTTGGTCTCAGCATTACGGGAACCATCTCAGAGGGAAACATTCGCTACATGGCCGAGCGGGCAGGCACGAACATCCGTGTGATTGAGGGCTTCTGCCAACGTTGTCTCATTGCCGAGACGCACCGCGAGCAGCGCGGGGAGGAACTCGCGCGCGAGGACATCAACCGACTTGCCAGGGAGTCGTGGCCCAACGGCGAGAAGCAATACAAGATCGAGGAGATTCAGCGCGCTGTCGAGCAGTACTTTGACATCTCGCACACAGACCTCGTGGGCGAGAAGCGCAACAAGGACATCATGGCCGCGCGCCACATTGCCGTATGGCTCTCGAAGGAGCTCTGTGATGCCACGTACGCCGAGATAGGGGAGCACTTTGGCGGCAGGAGTCACGCCACGATGCTCAACAGCATCAGAGTGGTGGACAAGAGGCGCAAGGAGGACAAGATCTACCACGACCGTCTGGTGCAGATCCGTGACAACATCGCCGAGAACACGTGAGTCTAGAAGATGGGAGAAAGGCGTAAGAAAACCCTCGAAAAGTGGCCGTACGCTGTTGAGAGAGTTCTCGACACATCTTCGACCGTCGAGAAGCACGTGTTCCAAGAAGATGTAGCAAAAGAATTGTTATGGCATCTACCAGTGAGTTTGCAAGTTCTCGACTTTTAGACAGGCCTTATTACTACTATTGCTTTTATATATAGAGAAAGAACCAATAGATAAGAGAGGACAGCCATGAGGTTCACCGTAAGCCAGTCTTCACTTCTCAAGGCACTGTCAGTTGTGGCCAAGGGTATGGGGACAAACTCAACCCTTCCCATGCTCTCAGGCATCTACATCAAAGCCGAGGAGGGCACCCTCGAGTTCCAAACCAACAACCTCGTCATCATGATTCGCCATCGCATTCCCGCAAACGTCGAGGAGGCCGGCGAGACGGTGGTCTCGGGCAAGATGCTTACGAGCATCGTGAAGACCCTTGAAGACGCTGCGGTGACCTTCGACGGTGGAGAGCGCAGCATTTCCATCTCATGCGAGAAGTCGTCCTTCCGCCTGAACACGTTGAACCCCGCAGATTGGCCCGGCTTCCCCGAGTACTCGCTCGAGGATGCTACCGAGCTCCCAAGCGAACTGCTCGCCGACATGGTCGATAAGGTCTACAAGGTCACCTCCAAGGAGACCACGCGTCCCATCCTACAGGGCATTCTACTCACCGCGGTAGACAACACCATTCGCCTCGTTGCCACGGACTCTTACCGCCTGGCTGTCTGCGACGCATCTGCCGAGACGGGAGAAGGGGAGTTTCGCACTATCGTCCCTGGCGCGGTCTTCCATGACGTTCTCTCGATGCCCAACCTCGAGGAGCGCATCTCCATTGGTACGGCTGACAACCAGATCGTCTTTACCTTTGGCAACACGACCTTCATCTCGAACAAGATCGAGGGGAACTTCCCCGACTATCGTCAGCTTCTGCCTTCGAGCTGCAACACCTCGGTGCACATAGACGCCGAGGCCTTCTCTGCCGCGCTCAAGCGTGTCTCGGTGGTGGCCGTCTCGAATGCCTCCGTTCGCTTTGACATCGATGCGGACGGCAAGGTCATGCACCTCTCAGCCTCCTCTCCCGACCAGGGAGAGTCGACCGAGCTGCTCCCTGTCGAGGTCGAGGGACAGAGCCTCTCCATCGCACTCAACTATCACTACGTCTTTGACTGCGTGAACGCCATCTCGAACAAGAAGGAACTGGTGCTTGAGCTGCAGAGCAACATGCAGCCTGGTATCTTCAAGACAAATGGCAAGGTCAACTACCTCTACATGCTGATGCCTGTCCGGATGTAGCGTGGGACTTCTCGTAGAGAGCCTTGGGCTCGAGCAGTTCAGGAACTTCCGCGAGCGCGAGGTGTCCTTCTCGCCCGCCACGACGGTGCTTGTGGGGAGAAACGCCGTGGGCAAGACCAACACTGTCGAGGCATTGCAGATGCTCACAACAGGGGCGTCCTTCAGGCACCCCACGCCGTTGCAGCTCATCCTTGCTGGGTGTTCCCGCGCACGCATCCATGCCCGCCTTACCGGCGATGGGCGTGTGGTGGATGTTGCCTGCGACATCACGCCGCAGAGGCGGCAGTTCTCCCGCAACGGCAAGCACTGCCAGGCGGCTGACATGCCGTTATCTCTCATGAGCGTGCTCTTCTGCCCGGATGACCTCTCGCTCGTGAAGCGTGGGGCGTCCTTCAGGCGAGACGAGCTCGATGGGTTTGGCTGTCAGGCGGCGGCGGGATATTCCAAGCTTCTGACTGCCTATACTCGCGCGGTCGAGCAGAGGAACCGCCTGCTCAAGGACGAGCAACCGGACCCGTCCCTTCTGTGCGCGTGGGACTCGTCAGTTGCCGTTGGTGGCGCGACCCTCCTTCAAGCCCGCATGCGCCTCTTTGACCGCTTGCGTGAGAAGATCCTTGGTATCTATGGGGACATTGCGGGCGGCGAGGAGTTTGCTTGCAGCTACCAGAGCACCGTCTGTGACGATCCACTCTCGCTCTCACGAGACGCCCTGGCCGAACGCTTCCTTGCCCGACTGGAGGAAGCACGCCCCGACGACCTTCGCCGCCAGCAGACCACGGTGGGTCCGCACCGCGACGACGTTGCCTTTTCCATCGATGGTCGTGACGCCCGCAGCTTTGGCTCCCAGGGTCAGCAGCGCTCAATCGCTCTCTCCCTCAAGATGGCTGAGGTTCTCGTCTCGGAGGATGTCACCGGCGCCCGTCCGCTCCTGCTTCTGGATGATGTGATGTCCGAGTTAGACGAACGGCGTCGGCGGTCCGTAATCGAGTTTGCGCAGAGTGGGATCCAGACGGTGGTCACGACTACCAACCTTGGATATTTCTCCGACGAGCTTCTGGGGCGCTCGAAGGTGGTGGAGTTTGGTGAGTGAGGACTACGAGAGCATATCGTCATTGCTCAAGGGCATGTTCTCGAGCGCCTCGGCACGTCGCTCCATGAGCGACAACCAGCGTGCGGCCTACGTGTGGCACAACGTGAACGGAGACGCCGAGCGCGACCACACCACAGGGGTCTTCCTGAAGGAGCCTCACGTCAAGGGTGCCGCACCTATCCTAGGCGTCTATGTGGACTCGCGTATGCGCGCGGTGGACTTTCGGGCAAACCGCGAGGTCTACCGTGCTCGTCTCTCCATGGGAGGCCTTGAGGTCTCGGAGATCGAATTCATCGTGTCCCAATACGGCCACGGGCCTGTGTCTCGCAAGGGACGAGAAGGTGCTGCCTCTGGCGAGATGTCCAAGGCACCCTTGCCGGAACTTTCCGAAAGCGAGCGGGATACTGTCAGAAGACTTGCAGATTCCGCACCGGAGTCTCTCAGGGGGAGCGTCTACAAGGCCATGAGCCTGTCATTTAGACGTGAAAAGAGCATAGACACGAATGACGGCATTTCTCGGCCTTAATGCGCCTCTCCGCGCCGCTGATGCGCAAGGATTCTGTTTTTAGACTCCCTTTTCTCACGTGCCAGGAAGAAAAGTATCCTTGGAGTAGAATCGACTCTGTATTTTGCTCAGCTCTGAGGGGAGTCACGTGGCAAACAAGAACGCCAGTTCGTACGACGCAAGCGAGATCAAGGTCCTCGAGGGTCTTGAAGCCGTGCGCAAGCGGCCCGGCATGTACATTGGTACCACTTCGTCCGCTGGTCTGCACCATCTCGTATGGGAGATTGTCGACAACTCCGTTGACGAGGCCATGGCAGGCTTTTGCACCAAGATCAAGGTGACGGTCCATCCAGACAATTCCGTGACCGTTGAGGACAACGGCCGTGGTATCCCCGTGGCCAAGCACCCTCAGAAGAGGATTTCTACGCTCGAGGTTGTCCTCACCATCCTCCATGCCGGCGGCAAGTTCGACAACCAGGCCTACAAGGTGTCTGGCGGCCTGCACGGCGTGGGCGTCTCGGTAGTCAACGCGCTCTCCAAGAAGATGGTCGTACAGGTCAAGCGCGACGGCAGCATCTACGAGATGCAGTTTGCCCGCGGCAAGACCACCGAGAGGCTCAAGGAGCTTGGCAAGACAAAGACCACGGGCACCACAATCACCTTCTGGCCCGATGACACCGTCTTCGAGACGACGGTCTACGACTATGACACCCTGCACGACCGCCTGCAGGAGACGGCGTTCCTCAATAAGAACCTCAAGATCATCCTCACCGATGGGCGCGAACTCACGCCGCGCGTGGATGAGTTCTGCTACTCAGGCGGTATCGTCGACTTCGTGAAGTACCTCAACGGCTGGAACGGCCAGAAGTACGAGAAGGAAGTCCTCCCCGGCCTCTCGAGGCCCATCTACATCGAGGGCAAGTCTGATCCCGATGCTCCATCCTCGCAGATGGGCGAGGTTGAGGTGGCCATGCAGTGGAACACCACATACTCCGAGCATACCCTCTCCTTTGCGAATGACATCTATACGGAGGAGGGCGGCATGCACCTCGAGGGCTTCAGGACTGCCCTCACCAAGGCCGTGAACGACTACGGTCACCGCCAGAACATCATCAAGGAGAAGGATCCCAACCTCACGGGCGACGACATCCGCGAGGGCCTTACGGCAGTGATCTCGGTCAAGCTCCCCGACCCGCAGTTCGAGGGCCAGACCAAGGCCAAGCTTGGCAGCTCCTATATGCGCACGCTCACCAACCGCATCGTGAGCCAGGGTATGGCCGATTACCTCGAGGAGCACCCCAACCAGGCAAAGGAGATCCTCAAGAAGGCCTCTCAGGCAGCCAAGGGACGCCTTGCCGCGCAGAAGGCGCGCCAGGCAACAAGGCGCAAGGGCCTCCTCGAGAGCGCAAGTCTCCCTGGCAAGCTTGCCGACTGCTCCGTGCGCGATCCCGAGATGACCGAGCTTTTCATCGTCGAGGGCGATTCCGCAGGAGGATCGGCCAAGATGGCGCGTGACCGCTCCATCCAAGCAGTGCTTCCCCTGCGCGGCAAGATCCTCAACGTGGAGCGCGTGCAGGAGCATCGCGCCCTCTCAAGTGACACCATCACCTCGCTCATCACGGCCATTGGTACGGGCGTGGACCAGGAGTTTGACATCAACAAGGCGCGCTACCACAAGATTGTCATCATGACCGATGCCGATGTTGATGGTGCCCACATCCGCATCCTGCTCCTCACGTTCTTCTATCGCTACATGAAACCCATGGTTGAGGCAGGCTACGTCTTTGTTGCGCAGCCGCCCCTCTACCAGCTCAAGCCCAAGGGCAAGAAGCACGGCAAGTACATCTACACCGATGAGGAGCTGGGCGTCGAGGCCAAGAAGTTCGAGGATTCCACTAAGTACACCGTCCAGCGCTATAAGGGCCTGGGCGAGATGGACCCCGAGCAACTCTGGTCGACCACCATGGAGCCCAAGAACCGCATCCTTTTGCAGGTGACCATCGATGATGCCATGGCGGCCGAGCGGGCCGTCTCTGACCTCATGGGAACTCAGGTCGAGAAGCGCAAGGACTTCATCCAGACGCACGCCAAGGACGTGCGCTTCCTCGATATCTAGGCATTTGACCTGGCACTATTAGCAAGAGATGAGAAAGGCAACTCGTGGCAGACGATAACAGCAAGAACCACAGCCCCGTCGATGACGAGGACGATCTCGAACCGGAGCTTGGACCCGACAAGGACGACGATCTCGACGAGGAAGAGGACGAGAGTTACGACGACGATGCGGACTCCGAGGACGTAGGGCACCTCGCCGGTGCGGCCTTGGACCATACGATTTCGGACGAGGCAGGTACGCGTCTCGACCTTACCGACATTCACGGCGGCACGCTCAAGCCCACTGACATGGCCACCGAGATGAAGCAGTCCTTCCTCGAGTACTCCATGTCAGTCATCGTTGCGCGTGCCCTGCCCGATGTGCGCGACGGTCTGAAGCCCGTGCACAGGCGCATCCTCTACGCCATGAACGAAGCAGGCATTACGCCCAACAAGCCCCACAAGAAGTCGGCCTGGACGGTCGGCGAGGTCATGGGTAAGTACCACCCCCACGGCGACGCGGCCATCTACGACTCGATGGTCCGTATGGCGCAGGACTTCTCCATGCGCCTGCCCCTGATTGACGGCCACGGCAACTTTGGCTCTATCGATGGCGACCCTCCGGCGGCCATGCGTTACACCGAGAGCCGCCTCACACGTTCGGCCATGGAGATGCTTGCCGACCTCAACAAGGAGACGGTCGATCTCCAACCCAACTACGACGAGTCGCTTACCGAGCCCGCCGTGCTTCCGTCGAGGTTTCCCAACCTCCTCGTGAACGGCTCCTCGGGCATTGCCGTAGGTATGGCAACCAACGTGCCTCCGCACAACCTTCGCGAGGTCGCGGCGGCTGTCAACATGTTCATCGATAACCCTGAGGCCACGACAGACGAGCTCATGACTGTGCTGCCTGGGCCAGACTTCCCCACAGGCGGTGTCATCATGGGCACCGAGGGCATCCGCGACACCTACGAAACTGGTCGTGGTTGCATTACCGTGCGCGCAAAGGTCCACGTCGAGCAGGTCAAGAATGGTCGCCAGCGCCTGGTGGTCACCGAGATCCCCTACGCCGTCAACAAGGGCCTTCTCCAAGAGAAGATCGCACAGGCGGTCAACGAGAAGAAGATCGAGGGCATTTCGGACATGCGCGACGAGTCCAACCGCAAGGGCATGCGCATTGTCATCGATCTCAAACAAGGTGCCGTCCCACAGGTGGTGCTCAACAACCTCTACAAGAAGACGGCGCTGCAGTCCAACTTCAACGCCATTGACATCGCCCTGGTAAACGGTGTGCCTCGCACGCTCACGCTCCGCGAGATGCTGCAGCACTACATCAACCACCAGATTGACGTGGTGACCAGGCGCACCCAGTTCGACCTCGACAAGGCGCTGAAGGATGTCCACATCAAGGAAGGCCTGCTCATCGCCGTCGACAACATCGACGAGATCGTGCACATCATTCGCTCCTCCGAAACCGAGGCCGAAGCAAAGCGCCGCATGAACGAGCGCTTCGGCCTGGATGACCCGCAGTGCGACGCCATTCTCGCCATGCGCCTGCGCAAGCTCACCGGCCTGGCCCGCGAGCAGCTTGCTGCCGAGATCGAGGAGCTCCACAAGCTCATCGCCTACTACCAGGACCTGCTTGCCCACCGCGAGAAGATCCTTGGCGTCATCAAGGACGAGCTTAGCCAGATAGTGGATCGCTTTGCCGACAAGCGCCGTACTGCCATCTCCTCTCAGGAGGCGCAGGACCTCGACGTCGAGGACCTTATCGCCGAAGAGGACATGGTGGTCACGGTCACCCATTCCGGCTACATCAAGCGCCTGCCTGTGGCCACCTACCGCTCGCAGCACCGCGGTGGCAAGGGCGTTCAGGGGCTCTCGCTCAAGGATAACGACTTTGTCGAGGATCTCTTTGTGGCGTCGACCCACGACTACGTGATGTTCTTCACGAACTTTGGTCGTGTCTATCGTCTGAAGGTCCACGAGCTGCCCATCGGCAGCCGCCAGGCGCGTGGCTCGGCGATCGTGAACGTGCTCTCGCTCGCCGAGGGAGAGCATCCCACGGCTGTGATCACCTGCCGAGACTTCCCTGCAGACGACTATCTGATGTTTGCCACCAAGAGCGGCATGGTGAAGAAGACGGCCATGTCCGAGTACGACCGCACCCGTCGCGACGGTCTCATCGCCATCAACCTCAAGTCCGGTGACGAGCTGGTCAACGTGAGGCGCGTGCGCGCCGGTGCCAAGGTCATCCTCGTGACCACCAATGGTAAGGCCATTCTCTTTGACGAGTCCGGCGTCCGTGCCATGGGCAGGGACACCTCGGGTGTGCGCGGCATCACCCTCAAGGGCGGCGCCACCATGCTTGGCATGGAGATCACCAACGGCAATGGCGACCTGTTCGTTATCACCGAGAACGGCTACGGCAAGCGTACGCCGGTGGCAGACTACCCCGAGCACAAGCGCGGCGGCCAGGGCGTCTTCACCATCGCTATGACGGCCAAGAAGGGTAGTCTCGTGGCCTGCCGTGTGGTTGGGCCGCAACACGAACTCATGATTGTTTCGAGCGATGGTGCGGTTATTCGTGTCAAGACCAGCGACATTCCCAAACTCGGCCGCTCGACGCAGGGCGTGAAGGTCATGAACCTCTCCCCGAGCGATCACGTGTCTGCCGTGGCGCGCATGGTTACCCACAAGAAGAAGGCACCTAAGCACGATGCTAACCAGGGTATGCTTGACCTCGCGTCAGCAGGTGCGAAGGATGCCGACGAGGAGGAGTCAGTCGACATCGGCGGCGATGAGGAGGTCTCCCCCGACCTTCTCGACGATGAGGAATGAGACAGGGGGCTGTCCCCTTGTCTCTGAGGACTAGATAACAGGAAGGGCCTGGCAGCCGATACGCTGGCTGCCAGGCCCTTTTCCATGAGACAAGAGGACTTCCCCCTGTCTCATTCCTCGGTGCGGGGAGTATCGGAGCCGCCATCGGTCACGTTGAAGTCGTCAGGTGAGAGGTCCTCCACGAACTTGTGGAAGTCCTGGATCTCCTGGTTGTGCTCCTGGTCTTCGATGGCGCTAAAGTCCGGCATGCCGGCCACGTCGAGAACGGCCTGCTCGGCAAAGAGCGGAGTTCCGCAGCGGACGGCCAGGGCAATAGCGTCCGAGGGACGGCAGTCGATGAGGACCTGACGTCCCTCCCTGTTCACAATATCGAGCTGTGCATAGAAGGTGGTCCCCGAAACGTCGTTGATGATGACGCTGCGCAGGTGCCCACCGAGGGACTCCATGACGGACTTGAGCAGGTCATGTGTCATAGGACGCGCGCTGTTCTCGGGATTGACACCCATGCTGATGGCCGTTGCCTCAACCGACCCAATGCGGATGGGAAGGCTGAGTGGCTCCTTCTCGTCTTGCTTTGCTGGTTTGAGGACGATGAGAGACGAGACCGGGCCCCCACCGATCACGACCGTCTTGATGTCCATTTCCGTAAGCATGTAGCCACCCCCTGTCGTGCTGTTGCCCGCCTATCCTACCCAAATGCTCTGGTTGCACAAGCGTGGTCACGAAAACTTCTGTTGAGAGAAACCGAACAGTACTCTGTCATGATCCTTCTCAATGAGGAGGATTCCCGACTTTCGGGCGGCCCAAGCGCACATGGGTGAGCTTATCCATCCTTCGAGGCGTTGTCAGGTTCTCCGGATGTGCGTGCGCACGACAGGGACTTCTCACCATATAGGCATGGATTTAGGGTTTCTCGGGCAGAAATCTCTTGTCCTGCGTACGCACAACTGTGATTTTTTTGGCAGTAATTCCGCGTTTGCCCAGTTGGATGGGAAGGATTTGGCAAATGTTAGGCATCGTGCGTACGCATGATGCCGTACGCCTACCATCTTGGCGAGAGCACCCTGGTACATTCTCAACGAGAGGGAATTCCGACTTCCAGGCAGCCCCTGCACGAGGTTCTCGGGTAATGCCACGTTGCAGTCGAGGACCGCCGTGACGAGTTCCTGCCAAGAATCTTTCAAATTTCTCGTTTGCACGTGTTGACCTAGGGTTGGGTGGAGTGTAGTATTCACTTCTGCGTTGGGCCTGTAGCTCAGTTGGTCAGAGCGTCCGGCTGATAACCGGGAGGTCACAAGTTCGAACCTTGTCAGGCCCACCACCTTCTTGACAATAGTCGCCCCAGCGTTAGCCGAGTCGCCGCTGGGGCGATTATTTACCAAGGGGACATAGCTCAGCTGGGAGAGCGCGGGCTTTGCAAGCCTGAGGTCGTGGGTTCGAACCCCATTGTCTCCACCACATGTTCGAGGACCCTGCGGTTGTTGCCGCGGGGTCCTTTTACAAGAGAAAAACCGTTTCGCCGAAAGTTTCCCATAACTTATCTTTTTGTTATTTATTAAGATAACATCATTTTCATGAAGCACCGCCATTGTATGAAGACGGAGACCAGCTATATGAAGTCAAGACCTAGAGACTGATTTGTTCGACCGACA
>NZ_DBHHPX010000054.1:0-12664 GCF_057241865.1 Tractidigestivibacter sp. | reverse complement strand
GCGACGCGCTCAATGCGGGGAGGGAATGCTACCCACCAGAAGTTTCGAAGGGCCGTATTTCTGCCCGACGGGTTCCCTGGAGGGGCGAAATTGTCAGGAGTTCCCCGTCGTGCGTACGCACGACTATGGATATTTGCCAACCTGGCCAGGTGTCCAGAGAATCCCCAAGGCAGTGTCGGCAACTAGTCCGTATGGGTATGCACCACAGAGGATTTTTGCCAACGTCACTGCGAGAATGGGGAGCGCCCATCTCTGCATGCACCAACTCGGAACTCTCTAGTTACAACCCTGTTTACCAGCCGAAATGCCGTCCTTGTCTGCAAGGACACGGTTCTCCGTGCAAGCTGCATGACAGCATCCTGTCCGTGCATCGTCAGAAGCTTGCAAGGGCCTTGTGGGATGCTCGGGCTCCGCAAGCGGTAACAAAAGGAGGTTCCCATGAAGTACGTGCTCTCTCACGCAACAGCGCTTTGGGTTCTGGCAACCTTGGCAGATGCGGGTGGAAGAACGTCAATACCCCCAGCATCTGAACTGGCAACCCTAGATGAAGCATCATGCTCGATTGGGACAGATGGCCGTGATGTTGAGGGATTACGAGCTCGGCTGTTAGAACTTCTCGGCATGCGTGAGCTTCCAAGGCGCATTGATGTGCTCGTCGACTCCAGCTCGAAGAGGCTCAGGTCCTGTCATCTTGCACCGCATTGCTGGAGCGGCAAAGTGTCTTCAGGTTCGTTGGTCTCTCTCGGCGACGGCCTTTGGGCCTCGAGCCCGGAGTTCTGCTTTCTTCAGTTGGCCGGCGAGCTTCCCCTGGTAGACCTCATTCTCTTGGGTTATTGTCTCTGCGGGAAGTACTTTCCCTCCTGCACCGAGAAGGGGTTTGTTGCTACTGGTGGCATAACAACAATCGAGAGGATGCAGGCATTTCTCGACGCTCAAGAGCCTGGGGCCTATGGCTTGCGCAAGGCACAAAAGGCCCTTCGTTGGGTACTCGATAACTCTTGGTCGCCAATGGAGTCGAGAAGCGCGTTGGTGATGATACTCTCGCGCTCCCTTGGCGGTTATGGTTTGGAGATGCCTGTGCTCAACCAAGTTGTCTGGCTTAGCGAAGGGGCTGCAGCAATTGCGAGCTGTCCCTACTACGTAATCGACATCTACTGGGAAAAGGCCCACTGGGCCATGGAGTATGACGGGTCCGAGTTCCACAAGCGCCTGATGCGCGATATACAGCGTGACCTCGCACTCATGCACGATGGCATCACACTGCAGCATGCGACCGCTACCCAGATTCGAGACGAGAGGCAACTGAGTGAGATGGTCCGGCAGCTGAGCAAGCGTTTGGGCAAGCGACTGCGCCGACCCCCAAAGGGGACGGCCGCGAAGAGGCACCGCCTCATGAAGGGTCTATTCCCTGAGGTCGCATTCCTGCCGGACGGAAAGGTCGTCTTCGAGAAGCCCATGTGGGCGCTGCCGGGGGAGTGCTTGGCGTGCGAGCGAGAGGAGCGCAGGGGCTGGTGGCTCGCTGCATAGCGCCATGGGCCTGGATTTCGGAGCGGGGCTGCCGACGTCCCGTTCGACGGAGAGGCGCACTTGTGCGTACGCACGAATGTAGGTATCTGCCACAAGCGGTCTTTCCGGGGTGCTCTTTGGCAAGAATTCTGCGTCGTGCGTACGCACGACCCTCGATTTTCGCCAAGCGCCTCCCGGTCAACTGGGCAAACGCGAGAGGCCTGGCAAATATGCGCACTTGTGCGTACGCACAATCCCTCGTTGCTGCCAGTCGGGCCCGTCTGAAAGGTAAGATTGGCGAGAAAGTTCCGTCGTGCGTACGCACAACGCCCACAACCCTCCGCTTACTGCCCGAGGCTCCCGCGTGTCCCGTGGGGTACCATAAGCACGGTGCGCAGCCTGCGCCCATCGTTCGTTCAACCGGAGGCAGCCGTGGATCCCGTCATCGTGATTCCCTCGTACTGGGCCGAGAGCAAGTCTCACGGCCGGCTGGGGGAGCGCGGCTCGTACGACTACTCCACGCCCACCAGCAAGCCACTGCCAGAGCTCGAGATGTGCCTCTCGTCGCTCGAACAGGTGCGCGGCGTTTCTCGCGTCATCGTCCTTCTCGTCGCGGCTCCGTCCTGCGTAGCCTCCGCCCGGGCTCGCGTGAACTCCATCTGCCGCAGCCACATGGACCTTAACCCCATCGTTATTGGCGACGAGGGGGCGGCGGCCATTCAGGAGCAGTGCGCGAGCATGTACGCCAAGCTGCGGGGAGACCCCATCGCACTCCGCGGCTACGGTGCCATTCGCAACATGGGACTGGCCGTGGCTTCGGCCTTTGGGCACGATGCCGTGGTCTTCATGGATGACGATGAGGTGGCCCTCAGCGAGGACTACCTCATCGACGCCGTCTACGGACTTGACTCCCTTACCCGTCAAGACCTGCCCATTCTTGCCAAAAGCGGCTACTACGTAGACGTGCGGAGCTCCCCCTACGCGCAAGTGCAGACAGAGTGGTGCGAGCGCCTCTGGTCCAAGCACGTTGGGTTCAACGAGATGATGAGGCGCTACCTCACCTCGCCCACGCGCATTCTCCGCTCAAGCTACCTCTGCGGTGGGTGCTGCTCCATCCATGCGTCAGCCTTTACGCGGGTGCCCTTCGACCCCTACATCACGCGCGGAGAGGATCTTGACTACCTTCTCGACCTGCGTGCCAATGGCATTGACGTGTGGTTTGACAACGCTTGGCACGTGCGCATGCAGCCGCCGGAGGAGGCGGCCTCGACGCCGTCGATCTTCATCCAGGACGTCTACCGCTGGTTCTACGAGTACCGCAAGCTCGAGGCCATGAACGCCCGGCGAGACCTGCGCACGATAACGCCGGAGTCGCTCATGCCCTATCCTGGCCCGTGGCTCACCCCGCAGGTGCGCTCGCGCGTGACGGCCACGGCCATTCGTCGTGCCCTGGTGGGACGCGACCGTTCGGACTACCTCCGCATCCTGCGCACCGGCTGCGGCGAGGCGGACAGGTACGCGCGGGAGGCCTCCACGCGCTACCTCTCGTTTGCCACCATCTGGCCGAGCATCGCCTCGTCTATCTGGGACAGCCACTACCTCCAGCGTGAGCTCCTGAGCACAGGGGCGCCCGCGAAAGGAAGCCCACATGAGTGATGGCTCGTCTTCGTTCTCGCCTAGCTCGGTGAATACGATTCTCAGCGCGGTGACTGCCGTTTTGCTCCTTCTCGTTGCATGGGGAGTCGCGGTGGGCAACGTTATCGCATCCATGCTTGCGGGCGCGGGGCTTGCCGTTGTCATCGTTGCCTTTGGCACCATCAACCTCGTGCCCGACACTATGCGTGCCGAGGCAACAGAGAGGACCCTCGCCGTCGCCTCAGAGACGCTGCGCAGCTGCAACCACGGCCTCACGTCCGACAACGCCGCCCACATCTGTCGCCTGCTCCTGCCCGAAACGGCCGCTGTGGGCATAGCCGTCACCAACACCAAGAAGGTCCTTGCCTACGAAGGCGAGCATGGCGTGGGGAAGCCGGTTGGAAGCGATAACACCGTGCCTACGCTTGAGGTTCTTGAGAGCAAGCGCATGGAGACCTTCGTATCGATGGATGACGGGGGCCAGACCACAGGCTACTTCAGCCTCATGCAGAACCGCTCGGGGCACGCCTTTGGCATCATCGTGCCGCTGCTCGTGCAGGATGAACCCATGGGGGCCATCAAGCTTTACTACCGCAGTGGTACGGACATCGATCGAACGCAGCTGGCTATTGCCAAGGGCTTTGGCGAGCTGCTCTCGACCCAGCTATCCTCGTACGAGCTTGACCGCCAGGCGGAGCTTCTCGCCCGCGCCGAGGTCAAGGCGCTGCAGGCGCAAATCAACCCGCACTTCCTCTTCAACACGCTCAACACCATCGCGTCGCTCACCCGCACCGACCCCATCAAGGCGCGCGACCTACTTCGCGAGTTCTCCATCTTCTATCGCCGTACGCTTGAGGGCACAGACCAGCTCATCCCGCTCTCGCGCGAGCTTGAGCAGACGCGGCGCTACCTCAAGATCGAGAAAGCGCGCTTTGGCGAGGGCCGCATCGTGGAGGAGGAGTTCGTGGAACCCGGCTGCGAGAGCCTCCCTGTGCCCTCCTTCCTGGTGCAGCCTATCGTCGAGAACTCGGTGCGCCACGCCATGCGCGAGGAGGGCGCCCTCCGCATCGACATCCATGTTGCCGTGGACGGCAATGACGTGCTGGTGGCGGTCGCAGATGACGGCTTGGGCATGGACCAAGAGACGGCGGACAAGCTCCTTGCGGCGGCCTCTGGGCCGTCGGGTGCCGAGAAGGGCACCGGTATTGCCCTCAAGAACGTTGCCGAGCGCGTCGAGCGCTTCTATGGGGCAGATGCGGGCGTGGAGATTATCTCCAAGCCAGGGGAAGGTACCTGCGTAACGTTGCGTTTGGGCGAGGCTGCCTTGACGTTGCGTCAGGGGGCTAAAGGGTAGCATACTAACGATAAACGGTAGGCTATAGGCTTCTCTGCGTGTCTGCGGCGGGACGTGTGTCGCAGTCGGAAGGTAGGTTGTTGTAATGCTGCGTGCGATGATTGTCGATGACGAGGCACCCGCCCGTTCCGAACTGCGCTACCTCCTCGAGGAGACCGGGCGCGTCGATGCCATCACCGAGGCATCAAGCGCGCGCGAGGCGGTCGAGAGGCTCATGGAGGCGCGGGCCGATGTGATCTTTCTTGATGTCTCCATGCCCAAGACCAACGGCATGCAGCTTGCAGAGGCCCTCCACAAGCTCAAGAACCCGCCGGCGGTTGTCTTCGTGACCGCCTACAGCGAGTACGCACTGGAGGCCTTTGACGTGGACGCAATCGACTATCTCATGAAGCCGGTCGAGACGGACCGTCTCAACCAGGCCCTGGACAAGGTGCAGTCCCGCGTCAAGCCGCAGCCCCAATCGCACTCCTCCGTGGAGCGCATTCCCGTGGTGAAGAGCGGTCGCAAGGTGCTCGTCCCCATCGACCAGATTCGCTACATCGAGGCCAAGGACGACTACTCCTGCATCTACACGGACGATGACCGCTACCTCTCGACCATCTCTCTGGCCAAACTCGAGCAGAAGCTCGCGCCACACGGCTTCTTCCGCGTGCACCGCGGCTATATCGTGAACCTTGAATACGTCGAGGACGTCGAGGTTGTCTCCAGCGGCATTCTCCAGCTGGGCGTCAATGGCATCGAGGGCAAGAAGATCTCGGTCTCGCGCAGACGCGTGGTCGCCCTCAAGCGTGCCCTTGGGCTCTAGGTGCTGGTAGGGCAGGGCGTGGCAAGGATGCGTTACGACATCGTCTCGGACACGCACGGGTATCTCTCGCCGCGTCTCCTGGACGAGCTTCAAGGGGCAGATGTTATCGTTCACGCGGGAGATATCTGCTCGGCGTCAGACTACCGCACGCTGCAAGAGATGGCCACGGTGCAGCTGTGCCTGGGCAATAACGACTGGTCCTACGACTTTGGCCCCGAGGTCAAGCGCCTCAAGGTCTTCTTCTCGAGTGGCCTGCGCTGGGAGGTTTGCCACTATCGCGAGAGGCTTGACCTCAAGATCTGCGACATCGCTATCTGCGGGCACACCCACCGCCCGTTTGTCGAGAAGGACCGGGCAACGGGCGTGCTTGTGATGAACCCGGGGAGCCCCACGCACCCTCGTGCCGGCGGCCCCAGCATGGGACGCGTTATCTGCGAGGGAGGCAAGGTCGTCTCGGCGCGGATCATTCCGCTTGATGAGGCACAAGAATGACTCGGTAGAGGTCCGCTGCAGGTGGGGGGCGACGGCATAGGCACGAGAAGGGCGGTACGAATGAGAAGGAAGTTGTGCTACCTCATGGGCGCAGTGCTCGCGCTCGGCATCTTCATGCCCGGAGGGACGATGCGCGCCATCGTCGATGAGGGCGCGGGGACGTAGCCCGTTGCCATCCAGGGTGACTCCCCGGTGGAAGGCGAGGGCGCCGAGGGGCTCGCCGCCCAGGAGGGCATCCCCGACGAGGACGCGCCGCAGGCCGTCATAGGGGAGGGCACCCCAGAGTCCACGGTCGCCACGCTCCTGCGCGCACCGGGTGCGTCGGGCTTCCATGCGACCATCACCTTGAACAAGGACTCCTGCTCCGCCGGCTCCACGGCGATCTTCGCGGTCAAGTACACCATCGATCGGGGGTCCTTTCAGGAGGGCGGCACCATTACCGTGAGCATCCCGACGGAGGTCGCCAGCAAGGTGAGGCTCTCCGTCGACCCCCCTGCACTTCAGCTCCGTCGCAGACAAGGGCGACGGGACGTGGGAGCTCACGTTCGGCCCTAATGCCCTGGTAGCGCTCGCCGGGTCGTTCAGCATGCACATCACGACAGCAGACGTCACCGAGCAGACCACCGCGCCCGTCCCCGTCGGAGGAGACTCGAGGGACCTCACCGTCATCCCCAGAGGCGGTGCCGGCGGGGTGGGAGCTACACCGACGCCATCATGAAGGACGCCAGCGACGGCAAGGTCAGCTATGGTGACTACGACTACTCGGAGGGAATGGGCGACAACGCCGCTCAGATAGGGGTGTATGACTCGACCAACGACGAGACCATCGGCTACCGCCTGTTCGTGAACAACAAGCGCGCCACGATGGGCAGCGTCACCGTCATCGACACGCTGCCCGACGGCATGGGCTTCGACCGTACCCGCGACGTCCGCGTCACGACCCCCTCGGGGGAGGTGCTCGACCCCTCCCTGTACTCCGTGAGCATCAGCGGCCAGCAACTCACCTTCAGCTACCCGGGGACGCTGACCGACACCGTCTGGGTCTACTACTGGGCCAGCGCCAGGGGAGGCACCGGCGTCAAGTACACCAACCGAGCCGAGATCAACTACCGGTCCGGCGGCACGACCTACCAGGGGCACCGCAACTACGTGCTCCAGGGCAACGACTACAACGCGGCGTGCGGCGAGAAGGGCGTCGACAAGACCGTCGTCTCGTCCGACCCCGCCGACCAGCGGGTCACCCACACCAGGACGTCCCCGAGGGCTACGCGGTGGAGGACAGCGTGGGAGCCAACACCACCAAGACCCCGAAGATGCCGACCGTGCAGCTGGGCGCGACCAAGACCGTCGACGGGCAAGCGCCGGGCTCCGGCCAGGCGTTCGCGTTCCAGCTCTGCGACGGGCAGGGCGAGGTCCTGCAGGAGAAGCAGAACGATGGCGGGACCGTACCCTTTGACGAGCTCGTCTACTCCGAGGACGGTCTCGCTGCTGACGGCAGCGACTCGACCATGCGCTACGCCGCCAGGGAGAAGGCGGGAGACAGTTCCTCTTACGCCTACGACGATACGGTCTACGACGTGGCCGTCACCCTGCACAGGGAGACGGCCCCCCACGGCAGGACGACCGTCACCGCGACGCCCGCCATCACCAAGGCGGGACCCCGGTCGCCTCGATGGCGTTCGACAACAAGTCGAGCACCACGTCGGTCCCTGTCACCAAGAGGTGGGTCGGCCCCGAGGGCGGCCCCGTCACCGTCCGCCTGCTGGCCGACGGGGTGGACACCGGCAAGACGCTGACGCTCTCGGCCGAGGGCGGCTGGGCGGGCTCCTTCGACGGCCTCGCCAAGCACGTCGGCGGCCGCGAGACCGCCTACGCCGTCTCCGAGGACCCGGTCGAGGGGTGCACCCCCGAGGTCTCCGGCGACGCCGCATCCGGCTTCACCGTGACCAACACCGAGAGGCCCAAGCCCGATGAGCCTGACACCCCAGACGAGCCGACCTCCCCGGACAAGGGCCGTGGCCGCATACCGCAGGCCGGCGACGAGGGCACGCCGCCCGTCGCCCTGCTGGCCCTCGCACGCCGTTGGGCGCCCGAGGCGGAGGGAGAAGACGTTGCCATGAAGAGTGGGCGCCGGATGAGGTCGTCCCGGTCGGCGGCCATGCCGCGCTCGTCCATAAGAAGGTCGGCTTGCTGTTCGAAGGTGAGGAAGGGCTTGGTGTATTCCATAGACAAGACGACCTTTAGATAGGCGAAAACCCGCCAGTGTGCATCGTAGAGAGGCCAGGCGGGCTTACTAAGGGCATCATACCATGGGAGATGGAGGACGATACGGGTTCCGTCTACGAACCCACGGAGGGGGTCATTGTGGCCCCGAGCGCAATGCCGCCGTTGCTCCAATCTCGGCAGCGGGCCTGCGCGCAGGCAAGGTCGTGACAATCGCCACCGGGCGCAGTTCGAGCCTGGTGCGCCCCTATCGCGTGCAGCTGGAGGGGGTGTCCTACGCCATTCTCACGAGCGGCGCGCAGATCGTCGACCTTCTTCACGGGCGCACGCTGGCCGAGCGCACCTTTGATTCCGATATCGTCCCGCGGCTCCTCAAGACGCATGAGGGCAAGGACGTGATGCTCGAGGTCCTTGCGGGTATGGAGGCCTACCAGCCCGTCGGAAGCCTCGAGCGCCTGCCGCACTATGGGCTCGAGGGGTTCTACGACACGTTCAAGAGCGCCTGTCACTTTGTGCCAGACGTCGAGGAGTGGCTCCTCTCGCATCCTGGTGTCGTGTCCAAGTACATCATGCATCCCGCCGTTGGTACGTATGTGACCGACGTTTTGCAACGCATCGAGGAGCAGGGCATTCCCGTGGAGCCGACCTTCTCCACGGCGAACTCGCTGGAGCTTTCTCCCAAGGACGTGAGCAAAGGCGCCGCACTGGTGGAGCTGTGCCAGCTGCTTGGGATTCCGGTCGAGAAGGGCGTTGCCATCGGAGACTCCGGGAACGACCTCGACATGCTGCGCGATGCTGGCCTGGGCATTGTCATGGGCAACGCGTCGTCCGATGTGCTGGCGGCTGCGGACGTCGTTGTTGCCGACAACGACCATGGCGGCTGTGCCGAGGCCATCTACACCTATCTGCTGTGAGACAAGGGACAAGGGAAGGGGACAGTCCCCTTGTCTCATGGCGGCTTTTGCCGGTTGTGCGTACGCATAACCCCCATCCGCTGCCAGGGCCTTCTCGCCCACCTGGGCAAATGCCAGGGCAATGTCAAAGGAGCCCGGTTGTGCGTACGCATGACCGGGCTTATCTGCCAGACATCCCTCTTGGAAAGGCAAAACTGTCAAAGGCCTCGCGTTGTGCGTACGCACGACCGGGCCTATCTGCCAGCGAGCATCTTTTGGGCCGTGCTACCTCGCCTACGCCCCCCTCGGATGCGCCCTGCGATTTCGGCAGGCCCCATGCTAGACGCCCCAGGCGCGCTCCAGGTGTGCCGTGACCACGATGGGCGAGCCCGAGCACGAGAGGTGCCCGTCGGTCACGGCCACCGCAGACCCGTCGATAAGGTTCGTGTAGGCGCCGTCGGGCAGCTCCACCTCGACGGATGCCGAGCGGGACCTCAGCGAGAACACCCCCACCTTGCGCTCGCCCCCGTGCTCGCGGCGCAGGACGGCGATGTCGTTCTCGTCGTCTGCCGCCACAAAGAAGGCGTCGTCGGCGTCTAGCGTGTCGTGCTTGATCTGGGCCATGCGGCGCATGAGCCCCGAGAGGTCCGTGCCCGTATCCCAGGAGATGGTGTCGCGGTCGAAGAGGCTGGGAAGATGATCGCATGCGGCCTCTTGGCCGGCGTAGACGAGCGTCGTGCCCTTCTTGAAGTAGAGCATGGCGGTGTAGTTGCGCAAATCAGATTCGCCCGTCACGTGCGAGGCTATGCGCGGCACGTCATGGTTCTCGAGAAAGCGCAGCTTGTCGTAGTTCTGGGGATAGAGGTTCTCCTGGAAGTCGAGAAGGTCGAGGTAGCACGAGAGGGGCGTCTCGCCCTTGAGGTAGCGCTCGAATGCCTCCTGAACGTCGTACTCGTACTCCATGTCGAAGGCCTCGAACGCCTCGGAGTCGCGCGCGCACATCATGCCGGCAGCGCGGCAGGCCGCGCCAAACGAGCGGTGGACCGTCTCGGCAAGCCACATGCAGCCCGGGTGGACCTCCTCGACAGCCGTACGCGCGCGCTTCCAGAATTCGACGGGCACGAAGGAGGCGACGTCGCAGCGGAAGCCATCGACGATGCGGGCCCACTGGCACAGGGTCTCTATCTGGTAGTCCCAGAGCGCCGAGACGCTGTAGTCAAGGTCGATGACATCGGACCAGTCTCCCACGTGGTTCCCGGGCCGGCCGTCGGGCCTGCGGAAGAAGAACTCCGGGTGCTCGTCGTAAAGGACGGAGTCAGGGGAGGTGTGGTTGTACACCACGTCGATCATGCACTTCATGCCCTCGGCGTGGATGGCATCCACCAGCGCGCGGAAGTCACCCATGGTGCCATGCTCGGGATTCACCGTGCGGTAGTCGCGGTTTGCGTAGGGGCTTCCCAGCGTGCCCTTGCGATTCTTCTCGCCAATGGGGTGGATGGGCATGAGCCACACGACGTCGGTGCCCAGCGCGTGGATGCGGGGCAGGTCAGGGATCACGGCGCGAAACGTGCCCTCGGGGGTGTGGTTGCGCACAAAGATGGAGTAGATGACAAGGTTTCTAAGAGAGGTGCTGGTGTCTTGTGCCATGAGGGTCCCTTCTCGGCGATGCCGGGCATTGCGTCTGATGCCCATGGTGGACCATCGCGCCGCGGGACGCAATGCTTGTTTAAACAAGATGGCCGCAAGTGGACGGGCGAACGGCGCTACTTCACGACTACGGCACCCTCTGGTAGCGTCAGCGATGCATCATCGGTCGCAATGAGAACGTTGTTTCCGCGGTCCCCGGGCTTGTCGGGCCACTCGGGTACGTAGGCCACGCGTGCGAACTGCGCCGAGAAGGCCCGCTCGACTTCCGCAAGGATGCGTGACTTGCGTCCCTCGGTGGAGCAGCGCAGGTTGGCAAGGTACACCCCGCCCGGGGTGAGCTTCTCGTGGATAAGGCGTGCGCCCCCATCGGTTCCCAGCTGGCCGAGCGGACGGTTGCCCGAGAAGGCGTCGTTCACGATGATGTCGTAGGGCTTCTCAGCGCGGCGCAGGTAGGCCCACCCGTCGTCATCCACAAGGGAAATGCGGTTCGCGCCGTACTGCTCGATGAGGTCGTCGAGAAAGAAGCGCTCGCGTGCAATTGCGGTGACACGCGGATCGACCTCGACGGCGTCAACGTGGAGCTTGGGCCTGTGCGCCACGAGCCACTTGGGCAGGGAGTAACCGCCGCCGCCGATGACCAAGGCACGCGTGGCGTTGGGCAGGTCGTAGCTCACCTCGGCCATGGTGCGGTGGTAGACGCAGGCAAGCTCAAAGCGCAGCTCGTCGGGAAGGTAGCAGACGCTCTGGAAGGTGCCGTTGACGTTGAGCAGGCGCACCGGCGTGCCGTCGTCGTCTGCCGCCTCAAAGATGAGCGCGGGGCCAAACTTGGTCCGGCGCATCTCGACGCCACGGCGCCTGAGCAGCCATGGCAGTGCCAAAACGATGGCAAACAGGACCCACGAAACGATCATTAGGACTAGCAGCCAAGTTGGCACAAGCGCTCCTAACAGGGGAAACCGGAAGTGTTGTGATGGCGGGGCAGGCGACTTGAGAGGTCCCGGGCAAACTCCCAGTTTATATTGTGAGCAGTAAACATCCTCGGCTATACTAGCGAATGCGGCAGTGCGCGACGTGTGCCTGCTCCATTCATCCACATCTAGGAGGACCTGACCATGTTTCTTGGACTTGGCATTCCCGAGCTGCTCATCATCGTTGTCGTTGTGCTGATCATCTTTGGGCCCAAGAACCTTCCCAAGCTCGGCTCCGCCCTCGGCAAGACCGTCAAGAACGTGCGCGAGGGAATGGAAGAGGGCGACGAGGGCGATAAGGACTCCAAGAAGGCTGAGGAGCCCAAGGTGGCCGAGGCCGAGGATGTCGTTGCTGACGAGGATGACGCCAACATCGAGGACGCTGCCGCCGAGAAGGCCGGGGCTAGCGATAAGGATGTTCAGTTCTGCCCCAAATGCGGTGCCGAGAACCCTGCCGACGCTGCCTTCTGTAAGAAGTGCGGCGCCAGGCTGGGCGAGTAGCCCAAGCGCCCAGCGCACGTACCTCCCACGCACTACGAGGAAAGCAGAATCATGGATAACAGCAAGGAAATCACTCTTACCGCCGAGGGCCGCCAGAAGCTCGTTGACGAGCTGGCGTACCGTGAGGGCGAGCTTCGCGACGAGATCGTCGAGCGCCTGAAGGAGGCCCGCTCCTTCGGCGACCTCTCGGAGAACTCCGAGTATGATGCTGCCAAGGAGGAGCAGTCCCAGAACGAGTCCAAGATCGCCGAGATTCGCCAGACCCTCTCGGTGGCAAGGGTCGTCGAGGGTACCCAGCACGGTGGCATTAGGGTCTCCATTGGCACTGTCGTCGAACTCGAGGATGGGCGTGGCAAGAAGACCAAGTTCACCATCGTGGGCACCACCGAGACCAACTCGCTCGAGCACAAGATCTCGAACGAGTCTCCCGCCGGCCAGGCCCTCATCGGCTGCGGCAAGGGTGACCAGGTCGAGTTCATCACGCCTGCTGGCAAGACCAAGGGCTACACGGTTGTGGGCATTGCTCGATAGAGCAAACGCCTCATGCGCTGCGACTTGGGCCCCTCTTCGGAGGGACCTTTTTTCGGCTCTTCGAAACTTCTAGTGGGTAGCACCCCGACGTCCTGTTGAGCCCGCCGGC
>NZ_DBHHPX010000053.1:0-12703 GCF_057241865.1 Tractidigestivibacter sp. | reverse complement strand
GTGCTCTTCGGGGGACCAGGCAATGGCAAGACCCATACCGCGATAGCCTTGGGGCCGCTCGCCTGCGGTGAGGGCAGAAAAGTCGCATTCTGGCCGACGGCGGAGCTGGTAAGCGAGGTAGCGTCGAAAATGTTGGTGTAGCGGCCCTTGACAGAAGGTCGGCGACGAGCCCCAGAATCTGAATCTCTTCCTATCCTATGCCGCCTCCATCGAGTCAGCAAGCTCAAGGCTCGCCCTTATCGCCTGCTCGGCCATGAGGCGAAGCTCGCGCCTGCGCTCGTCCGAGGGCGCGACGGGGTCGGGCCTGTCCTCGTAGAGCTCGGAGATCCTCTGCTCCGAGAAGTACCGGGACTCGCCCCACGCCTCGTCCTGCTCGCACATGACGGCCCCCACCAGCCTGGTCAGCGACGCCTCCGACGGGAAGACCTGCACCACCCTCGGCCTGCGCTTGATCTCCCTGTTGGTGCGCTCCTGGACGTTATTAGTCCTGAGCCTCTTCCAGTGGGAGGCGGGAAAGTCCAGGTAGGCCAGGGCGTCGGGCTCGGCGGCCTCCCAGACCCTCGCCGCGCCGGGGCAGCACTGCGCCAGCATGTCCGCGGCCAGGTGGTACATGGCCCTGACCTGGTCGGCGTCCTTGGCCCGGAAGACCGGGGCCACGATCCTGGCGACGCGGCGCCTGAGCTGGCGCGTCTTGGCCTCCCGCACGCAGTCGCGCATCAGGTGCACCGCGCAGCGCTGCCACGACGCGCCCTGGAAGACCTCGGCGATCGCCCCCCTGAGCCCCTCGTGGGCGTCCGAGGTGACGAGCACCACGCCGCCGGCACCGCGGGCCCTCACGCCCCTCAGGAACGCCAGCCAGGAGTCGTACGACTCGGTGTCCACCACCGACAGGCCCAACACGCGCCTCCAACCGTGCTCGTCGCAGCCGATCGCGGTGACGACGGCGGTGGAGGCGACCCGGCCGTCCCTCCTGCACTTCACGTAGGTCGCGTCAAAGCCACAGGTAGGGCGTCCGGCAGCCCGACAGGTCGCGGGAGAGCAGCTCGGAGACGTCGGCGTCCAGGTCGCGGGCGATCGCGCTCACCTGGTCCTTGGAGAGCCTCCCCACGCCCATCTTCTCGGCCACTCGCTGCACCTTGCGGGTACTCGTGCCCGTGGCGTACATCTCGGCCACAGCGGCGGCCAGCGCCCTGTCGACCCTCTGGTAGCGCGTCAGCACGTCCTCGGGGAAGAAGCTGCCCCGCCTCAGCTTGGGGACCTTGAGCGTCAGCGTGCCCACGCAGGTCTGCAGCGAGCGCTCGCGGTAGCCGTTGCGGGAGTTCCCCTCGCCGCAGAGCTCGTCCGCCTCCGCGCTCATCACCTCGTTTGCTATGGACTCCGCCAGCTGGCGTATCAGCTCCTGCATGTTGATCGTGCCATCCTGGAACCTGGGCAGAAGCCCCGGCGTCACCTGCGCCGCGAGGGGCGTGTCTGGTAAGCTCTGCATTGCGGTCGTCGCCTTTCCCTAGAACCTGACTTGTCGCGATTCCAGATTCTAAGACGACGGCCGCGCCTGCTGCCGTCAGGATGCTTTCCCGCTTACACCAACTTTTTCGACGCGATCGTAAGCGAGCTGAGGCGTGCGAATAAGGAGGGGACGACACAGGACGCGCTCAGGAGGCTCGGCAGGTGCGACCTCATCATCCTGGACGAGTGGGGGTACCTTCCCACCGATCCCGACGGGGCAAGGCTTCTGTTCCGGGTGGTGTCGATGTGCTACGAGCGGATCGCGCTCATCCTCACCACCAACATCGAGTTCTCCAGATGGGGCGAGATCCTTGCCGACGACGACATGGCCAAGGCGATGATGGACCGCATCGTCCACCACGGCAGGCTCGTCACCTACGACAGGGAGTCGTACAGGGTCAAACACGCGCTCATGCGCGGGGAGTTGTAGGAGAAGAAGGGATTGGTGCCAGGGCGACGCTCGTGCGTGAAGAACCTTCACGCTGACGTGTGAAACGAACGGATGCTGTTTTGTGAAACGAGAGGTTGACGAAACACACCTCCTTCCCCAGCGGCACGGGACCCCCCTTGGGGTTCGGGCCGCGCCTCCTGCGCCCGCCGGGCGCGCGCCCGCCTACCCACCCGCATGGCGCCTCCCCGCCCCTGGGGCAGCCCAGCGCCCGCATCGTCCTGGCTGGGCCCTTCCCGTGTCCGAGGCAGTGGGCTGCGGCGGCCTTCGCCCGCCCGTCCGAGTGCGTGGGTCTGCGGCGACGGCCCCTGCCGACGGGGACCTCGCCAGCCGGCTCGCATCCCTTCCGCCACATGCCTAGGGTGCGCCGGCTGGGGAAGCCCGACGCGGATGCGGCATCGGCGTGGCTGCAGTCGAATCCAATGAGGGTCCCCGTCGCGAGCCTCCTCTGCCCCTGGCCGTGCATGCGGTCCTCCCCCTGGTCCCGTCTCGGTCCAGGATTCCCACCGCAGCCCCTTCTGCTCAAGAGCTATTGACAAAAAACAGCTCGCTCGCGGGGGTCGTCGACGGGTCGTGGGTCTCGACCGACGACCACACCTCCTACGCGCGCGTCCTCCCGTCACTCGGCGTCGCCGAGCACGTCGCCACCGCCGGCCGGGACGCGAGGGGCGGCGGGCTCGGGCTCGTGGACGCCATGCGCCAGAGGCCCAGGCTCTTCCTCGCCCCCTTCCACGGCGTCTCGACCAAGTGGCTGGGCCGCTACCTCGACTGCTTCCGCTGGCTCGAGCAGGCCTGGCACTCCGACGCCGACCGGAGGGAGACCCTCTCGGGCCAGCTCGCAGCAGGCAGGTACGCGCACACGAGGCGCGCCCTCATCGACGAGCCCCAGCCGCTCTGGGACTACTGGGAGGCGAGGGCGTAGGTCAATCTTGGTCTAACAGAGAGAACGGAGTCTACCTCACCGCCGACGATCGCGCGGTTTGATTACCAGTCAGATCGACACTGCGCCAAAACCGATGCCTGGACTGCATGGCCATGGTCTAGCTTGTAGCCATAATCGATTTGGCCTGCATGACAAAGCGCTGAGCATCTTTGACGTGCTTACGGTCGACTTCCATAGCCCAGAAGAAACCGTCTCCTTCAACAGTGACGTATTTTGTTCCACCGGATTTCTTTTTCACAGCAAGCGCAAACACACCGAGTAACGCCACGCGGGTGAGCGTGATTCGTTTTTCAAGATCCTGCCCGTCTTCTAGCGAGACGCTATGGATAGGTCCCCATGAGCTATATCCAGGATTCCTATCAGGGTCAGACGAACCATACGCTATGCCAGTCTTAAAGAGCTGCATAACGTCTTTGTCAATGCCTCTGACCTCCATGATTGCCTTTAATTCGGATCTCATGTCTTTTCTTTCTCCTTTACTGTTTGATTACCAGTCAGATTGACACTGCTCCAAAACGCTTCTCATCATTTGTATTAGTTGTCACCGACTGCTCCCGGCAGACGGCCCTTCGCTAAAAACTGGATTTACGTTTCATGTCGAGCCTTCCCACTTACTATGTTATCCCCTCCATCCATCTGGTGCGGTGTAACTTAGTTTGATTACCAGTCAGATCGACACTGCGCCAAAACGGTGGAGCTTGCGCTGACAAACATCGACCTGTTTGATTACCAGTCAGATCGACACCCGTCTTTAGGATTTAGCACCAGGATTTTCTAGGATCAAGAGCATAGACCTTCGCAGCAGAAACCAGCTTTGAGCTGGTTTTTCTTGTATCTGAGCTGGACTTGACAAGGGGGCTTCTGCTAGAATGTCTATATGGTGCTATGGTGCTTGTTCAGATGGGGGGCTACCTTGGCCTACTTCCTCAAGAAGACGAAGAGCAGGCGTGGGCTCTACCTTCAGATCTACGAGAGCCACTGGGATCCCGAGAGGGGGCACACGGTCAACAGGTCCGTGAGGGCCCTGGGCTATGAGGATGCGCTCAAGAAGTCGGGCATCGAGGACCCGATAGCCCACTTCAAGCGCGAGGTGGGCAAGATGAACGCCGAGCGCAGGGCCGAAAGGGACAGGCAGGGGGCCCGCGAGATATCGGACAGGCCGGCCGAGAGGCACCTTGGCCACTTCGCCCTCAAGGCAGTAGACGATGCCCTTGGCGTTGAGGGCGACCTTGCCTTCCTGCAGCTGCCGGCAGGCTTCCGCTTCTCCCTCCACGACCTGCTCTCCTCCCTGGTCCTCGCGCGTGCCGTGGCGCCCCGCTCGAAGTCGAGGACCTTCCACGACGTGCTGCCCGAGATGGAGGGGATAGGCGGCGCCTTCACCCTCGAGCAGCTCTACTGCGGCCTCGCCTTCCTGGGAGAGGAGTACGAGAAGGTCATCGAGATCTACAACGGGCGCGTGGGCAGGCTCTTCGGCCGCAGGGCCCAGACCTCCTACTTCGACTGCACCAACTTCTACTTCGAGACAGGCCGCGAGGACGCGCTCAGGAGGAAGGGCCCCTCCAAGGAGCGCAGGCCCGAGCCCATCGTGGGGATGGGACTTCTGCTCGACGAAGACTGCATCCCCATCGCGATGAGCGTGTTCCCCGGCAACGAGAGCGAGAAGCCGCAGCTCAAGAAGGTCATAGGCGAGCTCAAGAGGAGAGGGGCCATAAGGGGCAGGACGGTGCGGGTCGCCGACAAGGGCCTCAACTGCGCGGACAACGTGGCCGACGCCGCACTTTCGGGGGACGGCTACCTCTTCTCCAAGTCCATCAAGGCGCTTCCCGAGAAGGAGCGCGCCTGGGCGCTTGCGGATACAGGCTGGCAGGACGTGGTGGACGCCTCGGGGACTGTCCTGTGGAGCTACAAGGAAGCGCGCGATGACTTCGACTACAAGGTCACAGATGCAAGCGGCAAAAGGAAGATGGTCTCGCTTCCCGAGAAGCGTGTGGTCACCTTCAGCCCCACCCTCAAAAGGAAGCAGACCTACGAGATAAACAGGCAGGTGGAGAAGGCCAGGGCCTTGAGGCTCGCAGCTGCCAAGAGGTCCGAGTACGGCGACAGCGCCAGGTACGTCACCTTCACGCCCATAGACGAGGAGGGCGAGGCCAAAGACGGCGCCAAGGTCGCAGTAAGCCTCAACCACGATGCCATCGCCAAGGCCAGGTCCCTCGCAGGCTACAACATGCTCGTGACCTCAGAGACTGCCATGGCAGCACGCAAGGTATGCGACACCTACCACAGGCTCTGGAGGGTCGAGGAGAGCCTCGGGGTCATGAAGTCCGAGCTCGATGCCAGGCCCGTCTACCTGCAGAGGCAGAGCACGATAACCGGCCACTTCCTCGTCTGCTACCTCGCGGTGCTCCTGGTGAGGCTCCTGCAGGTCAAGGTCCTAAAGGACCGCTTCTCCTCCGAGGACGTGACGGGGCTCTGCCGCGGGCTCAACGTGTGCCAGGTCTCCGACAGGAGGTACGTCAACGTGTCCAGAAGAACCCCCATCATCGAGGAGCTGGCAGCAAGGACCGGGCTTCCCCTGCTTCACTTCAACCTCACCAAAGGCGACATCAAAGCGATTTCGTCCTGCACGCTCAAGATGCTCCAGGCAGAGCATGGGGCCTCATAGCACCATAAATGGGGTCGAAATACCAAAGTCAGGTACTATGTTATCCCCTCCATCCATCTGGTGCGGTGTAACTTAGTTTGATTACCAGTCAGATCGACACTGCGCCAAAACGTGTCATTCGAGCACTGCGTGCACGCGATGGTTTGATTACCAGTCAGATCGACACTGCGCCAAAACACCTTATTCCATGGTGTCATCGGCTGGCCTGTTTGATTACCAGTCAGATCGACACTGCGCCAAAACTACGTGGCACTCCAGTCCCAGCATGTCCGTGTTTGATTACCAGTCAGATCGACACTGCGCCAAAACTCACCACCTCGCAGATGCCACCCCGCCCGAGTTTGATTACCAGTCAGATCGACACTGCGCCAAAACTCCTTGCCCCTGTACGGCACGTCGGTCCAGTTTGATTACCAGTCAGATCGACACTGCGCCAAAACATTAGCCCAAATTCTCCACTGCAAGAGACGTTCAGATCTGGCTGGACAGCGTTACCAGCTCTCGATAAAATCCCGGTCTACCAGCCTTTTCCTTTCGTGCTCAAACGAGAGCCCATCCTGTTTGTTCTCCAGGAGAAATACTTTCGTTTTTTGGAAATATACCTGCTCGAGGAATAGCTCAAAGTCATTTTCTGATAAAAAAGTCTTGAGGTTCACAAAGATAAAAGCCCTTTTCTCGCCAGCGTCAAGTGCCAAAGAGAGAAAATTCAACAAGTTATCAAGGAACGACTTGCCCTCCTGATAGCTTACTCCGAAACCCGCAAACTTGAGGTAACGTTTGAAATCCCACTCCTGAGAGAAGCCGAAATCAGCGTTCATCCCAAGCTCCAGAGACAACAGCTGGGCGTTAATCGACCTCTGCAATTCCTCTATGTGGCGTCTCAGGTCTTCGTCCTCCAGATATTCACGCTCCATTCGCTTGACAATTGTCCCCATAAGTCCACGCTCATCCCATGGAAGCCTCAGAGGGTTATCAATGACCAGAAGAGCTTCTGCTGGTTTAAGCTCGATATCTTCATCCCAAATGGTATAGGGCTCTTCCGCACAGCGTCCCTCACTTGACATGAAGGAACGCGCTAGCCTCGCAAAAAGCGCCGAGTTTTCTACCTCAAGAGTAGAACACTCCCCCTCAGAGAGCTCTATCGGGTTTTCAAGGCCAGCAAGCACGATTCTCATAGGATGAGCAGCTCCTCCATCGTGTCGACCTCATCGTATGCCTTGCGATTTCCCGTTATGTATTCCATCGTCGCAAACTGGGCTTCCGTGACCTTCAGCACCTGCACAAGGCCTTCCGGTGGACGATTCTTGCGCAATCGTGCGACCGCATGGCCAGCAGCCCCATCGTTTACCACCAGCTTTGCGTATACAGACTCCTGGAGAGGTAGATAACCGTCCTTAAGCAGGAACTTTCTGAACAAGCGGTAGTTCTTTCGGTCCTTTGCCGTATCGACAGGCAGGTCAAAGAAGCATATGAGCCTCATGAATCTCGCCCTCGTCTCCCCACTCATACGACATCGAATGGCTCGATAGCGTCGACGGATAGACGCTGTGAGAGCGCATCTAGGCAGTCCTTCACATACAGGGAAACAACGGACGAGACCCTATATGCTCCTCCCCTATACGGAACCGCCTGGTTAAGCATATCGACCAGCATCAGTTTGTCATCCTTTGTGAAGTCTCCCTCAACGTTGTCGAAAACGATTCTGTCGACAATTGGTCTGAACGGTTCCATGAAGTCGCAGCTCAAGTTGAACTGGTTGAAATCGTTATGGTGACAAATTCCCTCTTGAGTGAGATAACCTCTGGAAACAATCTCCCGGTTAACCGTTGAGAGCAGCAGAGCGTACCCATAGTTAAGGGCTGCATTGATAGGCGTCTCGTCATCACGTGAGAAATCAGGACCAAATAGTGAACGGAAGTACAGGTGAGCCGCATGTGCCTCACGATGCGTGCTATCCCCTGAGTGCACCTCATCCACAATTCTCTCTAGCTGTGCTGCGTCATCCTCGCGCGCTCTAACGCCCAGTACGCGTGCCTGGTGGGCTATCTTGTCCTTGATGATCCTCTGCCACACCTGCTTCTTCGCTACTAGTCCCCATGCAAGCTGTTCATCTATACGTGCGACCGTATTGTGTGCGCCATAGAGGGGCAGGAACTGACCAACGGGATCGTGGCGCTCGTCAGAAACAACAAGGGATATCTTGGCCTTGGCGAGTTCTGACAGCAGATAGGCGCTGACGTACACCTGGTTTGTATGCAGTACTAACGTCTGGAACTCGGAAAGGTGGACCTTGGTCGTGTCGTCCTCTTTGCGCACGACCATGTAGCCACCCTTGTAGGAGAGCTTGCTGGGGCTCTCGATGACAATGCTCCTAAAGCCCGACACGAGTTCTCCTCTCAAACATACCCGTCACGGACTGGTCGATGATGAAGAAGTTATCTGGTACAGAGTACCTTGCGGGTCTCAACCTGCCCGCCATCTTTGCGCCGCCAATCGAACTGAGGTTGATTGGCAGAGACTTCTTGTTGCCACGGCAGATCAACAGCAGCTTCTCAATGAGAGATTTCTTTTCATCATCAGGGAGATTTGCAAATGAAGATGCGTGAGACTCCAAGGAGAGACTCGCATCCATCATTGAGCAGCTGGAAGCCTTCAATCTTGTTGCGATGGCTGCATACGCAGTAGTTAGCGCCTCGCCATCGGCGGCAGCGCCACTCACGATACCGTTGAGCACTTTCATCTCTGAGAGTGAAAAGGCCAGCTGAGAGGCATCTTTCATTTCCTCTTCGCCCGTGACCAATAGGCGGCTACCGTCAATCTCCACCAGCTGGTCCTTCAGCAGACGCCTTGCCCTGATAGAGACGAGTGAGAGATTCTGGCTTGCTGCCACACCCTTGAGATATTCATCAAGGTAGCTTGGATCCTTGCCTATTGGTTCCAGGATGAACACGGGAACTTGAACGAGCTTGAGTACACGCTTGTTGCGCTTGTCCACCGCTTCAAAGATTGCAAAGTATGCGGCAGTCTTGTTGTCGTACCCGCCAAATCGGAGAGGGTCGAGCCCATCTTTCAGCGGAAGCTTTGGGCATTTCCGCTTCGCGATGGGATTCGCATTCCAGAACGCCCCGGTATCGATGTACGGCATCCGCGAGATATAACACTGACGATAGTCGAGCGCCTTGCGAATGCTCTCGACCTCCGTCTCGGCATCCCATTGATCCTGGAAGATTTCGCCCGTCTCTTTGTCAAAACCGGACGTCATGAAGCTGTTGACAACAAAGCCCGCCGATCCCAGCATCTGGTGTGTACGGTTGAAAAGCTTTGCCTGAGAGCTCACGTAGTCCTTGACCACACGGGCATAGCCAATCGGGTTGTCGTAAATCCCGGGATGACGCATCTGGATGAAAAGGCCAATACGACAGGCGAGATAGGCGTCATGAGCATGATGGAAGTCATTGGCCTCCCGACACTTGACAAGATTGGCAGCCTCGCGCAGGTTGTGAGACATGCTCGCCTTCACGGGAATGATTCTCGTGCCCTGGTCAGCGTAGCGAGCCTCAAGAAGTGACTGTGCAAGCTTGACCATCTGGGACGTCTCGACAAGCTGACGGGCCACAAAACCTTTCATAGCTTCTTCGGTAATCCTTGAACGCATCAGGTTGTTGAACTTTTTGTCTCCGATGAGGTCAGCGTCGTGAAGGACCCGCCACCAAGGAGCCATCCTCCGCCTGACCTTCTCGTCAATCAGCAGTTCATCAGTCTTCCTCTGATTCTCCTCGCGGTAGACCAGAGCCTTGTTCTCCAGACTGTCATCCTTTATATAGGCACGGGGAATGATATGGTCGACTTCGTAGAGGCCTGCGTTCGAGAGCTGGTTAATGTCAATGGGGCGCCCCGAGTAAAGGCACTTGCCTCGCTGCATGAAGTAGAGAGTGAGACGCTCATCCAAGTCCGCAGGCGAGGCTGCACTAATCTCGTCCCAAATCTTCGGATCGTCCCTTTTGAACGCCTCAAGTGCCTCTTTCAAATGGTCATAGCGACGCTTTGTACGCTTGCCCTTGTTCTTCTCATCATCATCTCGCGTCACCTCGATGAAGATGTTATCGGGAGCGTGACCCGCAACGCGCACAATCTCGTCTACGATGCGGATGGCTTGGTTTAGGCTCCTGCGAATCGCAGGAGACCCAGGAAGGCCATTGACGCCCATGTCGCGGGCATGCTCACCGTAATATGCCCTATTCGCTGCATCGATGGCCTTCTGGAAGCCAAGGTCCTCATCGTGCAAGACCTCCATCAGTACCATCGCTTCACCCGCATGGTGTGTCGAGTTTGGATTGCCCTCGCGCAGGACGTCCATGATAGATACTCTGCGACCATTCTGAGCATCAACCCTTATTCCACAGAGAAGTCTCTCGGAGAGCCTCCCCCAGCCCGTAAATCGCTTCTTGCAGATGGCCTTGATCTGGGCGGCGTCCAGCAGGCCGCTGCCGGAGGGCCCGAACTCGCTCTCGAGCTTCTCCTTTAGAATCGCACGGTCCTCAAAGAGGGTGTTCCAAAGGATAATCGTCTCAACATCCTCGTAGAGCTTGGAACCCGGCTCGATATCATCGACGTGGAAGACGTCCTTTGTGAAGAAAATGAACGAGCTGAGCTTTGACTCGAGCGCCGACTCGCCTTGGCCACCCTTTGCGCGGGCATTCGACCATCCCTGCTGGGCGAGCCAGTCGGCAATCTTATCGTACGTGACCCGCTTGGACTTGTGAAACAGATCGTTGACTATGTCATTACGCTGCTCGGCATCGAGGCGATGCCAGTCATCGCCATCATTGCTCCAACGCACTCCGTTTAGCTCGTTGAGCACGCAGAACTCTTCGTAAAGAAGGCTGCACTTCGGCAGGGTCTTCTCGCCCGCCAGATAGGTGCAGTCACCCGTCATGCGGAGAATGAACTTCTCGGCACTCCTGTTCTTGTCGATAACCTGGTCCCAGTTCCAAGGCGTGATGGCAATGTCCTCCATACCAGGCTTACGCTCCGACCACTGGAAGCGGTTCTCACCATGCGCGTCCTTGCGCGCGTTCTTGTCAGTAAGGGGGCCTACGTAATATGGGATGCGGAAGGAGACGAGACTCTCAATCTTCTTGGCGTCGCGCTTGAGAAATGGATAGAAGCGTCCCTGATTTTCGAGGATTGCCTTGAACTCCTCGAGATGAAGTTGGTAGTAGATAGCTCCATTGTCGCTCGTCTTAAGTCTGCGGAGGAATTGCTGCCTCTCGAAGCGGCTCATCATGTCCTCGTAGCGCGCGTCGTCCTTGGCGCCGGTATCCTTGAGAAGCTTCTCAACTTCCTTCTTGAAGTCGTCATACCCGGTCTTGTGGAGGTTGTAGGCCGTGTAGCCCTGTGCCTTATCGTAGCTGTAGTCCCCTGAGGGGTCATCGGGATTGAGCTCGTGGTAGGTGGGACCGCGGAAGAAAGCCTTGTAAACGTCCTTAGTGCAGTACTCCTTTACCAGCGCCTTGAGCATCTTGAGATCTTCCTGGTAACACTCATATTTTTTGACCATGTTGGCAGAGATACTCTCGCCAGGGGCATAGGAGAGCAGACCCTGCAGCACATAGGCAGAGTAGACGCCGCAGAGGGCATCAAGCAAGTCAGCGCAATCGTCAGGGCATGCCTCTTTGAGCGTATCGAGGTCCTCCTCAGCACCAAGGGAAATCTTGGTCTTCTCGCAAGGGAACTCACCGAATACATTCGTAAACTCCACGGTCAGTCCGGGCATCGCACTGGCAAGGGCAGTGGATGCCTTCTTTGGGTCTATGTCCGAGTCATTAACGGAGGAGGCAGATAGGGCAACGAGAGGTTGGATTTCCTTAGAAAGGGTTGAGCGATTCAGCCCCTCCTCGTTGAGAAGGAGCTTGGCAAGCTGCTTGCTCTTGTCGGCGGGTTCCTCCAGTCCCCGAGCAGCACACCATTCCGTTAGCGCAGCATAGAATTCCTGGGCCGCTTTGGAGGGATTGGCATCCTTGGACTTAAGGTTCTTCTCGTCCTGGCGAAGGAAATTGCCGCGGTGCTTGACGATATTATGAATCGCAAGGTAGACGAGCCGAAGATCGGCCTTCTCGTCCGTCTTCATAAGCCATTCGCGAAGGTGGTAGATGGTTGGGAAGAGTTTGTAGTAGTCATCTATCGTGAAGTCGCTGCCGTTGAAAATGGGGTCACCGTCCACAAGACGGGACATGTTGAGACGCATAAAGAACCCGGGGTCGACTCTATCCATTTCGTCTTTAAAGAGGTCTTGGAGAAGGTCGAGACGCCAACAACGTCGCACATAGCGCCGGCGCTGGCTCCGATGAGTCCGGGCCTCCGATGCCGGCTTAGCGCTGTCAAACAGTCTGCTTCCCCATGTTGGCTGCTTCTTGAAGTGAAGAAGCCGACCATTGGCATCGACCACGGACCAACCTACGGAACCCGTTCCCATATCGAGACCTATGCTGTAGCTCCCACCGTAGTTCCTGAGATTCATGACAACGCATCCTCTCGTCCGTGGTACAGTCATATTGTCTTCCGATTACCAGTCGGATCGACACTGCGAGTCAAAATACGGCTTTGCCAAAAATGTCCGCCGTTGGTGGGCGCCCCGTAGGGGGTACTTTGACTTCGCCTGAGGCCTCTTTCGGGAGGCCTCGCTGTTTTTCAGGATACTCATTACAACGCACCTCAACATCACTCGCGGGCATCTATCTCCGCAAGCGGCTGAGATAGGCGGGCACTACCAAGTTGTGCTAGGGACCAAGTGGCGGGAGAAGGACTCACGCTGATTGCCCGTACACAAACCCTACTCTTGCGACGCTAGATAGCAGTCGAGCGCGTCACGTCAGACCTCGGAGGTCTCGACGCCACCGGTTGCGGGCGATGGCCTCAACGCGCTGCGCGTCATGTGCATCATAGATGACCGTCGAGCGCTTCTTCCCCACCGCATCGAGGTGGGAGCTGGTGAAGACCTCCCCCGCCCCCGCTCGGATAATCACCACTCTCGTAGGGCGCTGCCACCACATCGAGTTCGTCGTCGGAAATGTCGTGCTTCCTCATGTACTAGACGATATGTAGAGTGATCGGGACCTCACTCTGTAAAGCAGTGGCCATCGAG
>NZ_DBHHPX010000052.1:0-12930 GCF_057241865.1 Tractidigestivibacter sp. | reverse complement strand
TAAGGCTTGTCTGCCAAAATCTCATCGGCCATTATTGTTCTCCCGGGCATAGCCAGCTGGACGAGAAGAACTATTGTCCATATTTGTACACATTGCAAGAGCCGACCCCGCAGACGAAAGCCAGACGTCACGGCGATGGGCGAGTCGTCGTTCGCGATGCTGTGCGGAGTGGTGCCACGGCCCGCGTCGTCGGGGCCCGCAACGCGCCACAGGCCCGACGGGGGCGGCGACAGGGCCCGCGAACAGCGCGACACGCATCGTAGTAGCCGTCGGAGGGCCGGGGACAGACGAGAGGACCCGCACGCATGTGGCCCGCAGGACATCCGAGGGACACCCCAGGCCCGAGGCGATGCGATGCGCCAAGCGACACGTCGCACGCGAGCCTTGCTACGACATCATCGCCCAGAATCGCATGCCAGAAACGGCTTGACAATCAGAAGGGCATCACACCCCTGGTCTCGACGTCTCCGCAACCATCGCCCAGCATCGCCCCTCTCCAGCGGTGGGGCACGTCTCTGGCCACTCCGTGGCGGCCGGCGACTTCGGCGGCCGTGCCGGGCCTTGCTCCCAGCTCGGCCACGGCCCGCGCCTTCCCCTCGAGGGATACGTCACCTTTCCTGAGACCCGGGCCCCTGTGCCTGCGCCAGCCGGAGGCCAACCCGTCCATCCGGTCACGAGCGTCTCGCTGCCCTTCGGGTAGCCGAGTGCACGCATGGTCCCCGCAAGGCCCTTCCCCCGCCCCAAGCGGTAGTCAACCGCGGTCCGTCCCTCGTCCTCGGTGTACCTTTTGCCTGCGGCGACCATCCTCCAGGAACCTTTCGCCGCGAAGCCGGTGCTCCTTCCGCCAATCGTAGAGTGTCTGGCGGTTGGGATGGCCGAGTTCCCGTATCGTGTTCGCAGCGCTGCGGTCGAACCTGATGATGGCTTCCATCGCAATCCGCCCCTGCTCCTTGCCGTACATCAGTGCGTTCCTCCTGGTTCCTTTTGGTCCAGGATCACCACCGCAATCCCTTCCGTCGATTCTTACCCTAGCGAATACAACTACCTCTCCTCCCTCTCCGAGATGAACGCTTCGACCTCGTACCGCGTGGGGATTGAGGTCGCCGCCCCCGGCCGCGTCACGGCAATTGCCGATGCCGCGGCCGCTCTCCTCATCGCCACCTCGATGGGCTCCCCCTCCACAATCCCCGCAAGGAGATAGCCTATGTACGTATCCCCCGCTCCCGTAGTGTCCGCCGTCTCGACGGCATACGATCCCTGCACAACCACAGGCTCGGACGCGCGGATGCAGCGAGAGCCGCTCTTGCCCAGAGTCAAGACGGTCGTCGCATGCGGGAATCGCTCTCCCAGAATTCTCTCGAGCGTCGCGACACCGGCATCGAGCCGGGCACCGCAGAGCCAAGCCGCCTCCAGCTCGTTCAGGACGAGGAGGTCAACCGCACCCAGGTCCACGGTGCTCAGCCTCTCGTCCGCCGGCGAGGGATTCAGGGCAACACGCATCCCCGACCTCTTTCCCGCGTCAACAATCCGGCCAAGGCCGTTGACCTCGTTCTGAACGAGCAACCAGTCGCCACTCGCAAAGCCCGAGAAGGCGCTGCCGATGGTCCCCTCGCCCAGGGACTGGTTCGCTCCCCCGTGGAGGATGATGCAGTTGTCCCCCCTCTCGTCCCTCTGGATAATGGCGTGGCCGGTACTCGCCTCGCCATCCACAGCTATTCGTGAGGTGTCCACACCCTTTGACGCGAGTAGGTCCACCAGGAATCTACCGTCCCTACCCACCTGGCCGGCATGAAAGACCTCCGCACCCGCAAGAGAAAGAGCGATGGATTGGTTGAGCCCCTTCCCCCCTGGGTAGCGGTTCAGGGACTTGGAGGAAATCGTCTCTCCCGCACGGACGAAATGTTCGACATCGTATACGTAGTCCGCATTGAGCGAACCAAAGTTCAATATCCTCATTTGAACGCCCTAACTAGACGAAGCGCTACTGGTATCGGGCAAGCGTGTCATATACGAGCTTGAGATACCCGTCGTAGTCCAGCTCGAGTGCCGCCTCGGCGTTAGGATCGTCGCCCTTGTAGCCGGTCTGGGCATCGCGCTCGATGTCGCATTCGGGGTTCGGGCCGCAGAGGTGCCTGTAGTCGCAGACCGTCATCCCACGCGTGAGCTTGCCGGAAAGCTCGACGTCAATGTGCATGGGAGCGCTCTTGATGAGCGAGGGGTCAATGAGCCATGCCGCGGCGCAGGCGTCGTGCATGCACGCGACGGTGGGGTCGTCGAGCTTCTTGCCCGCGGAGGTGAAGAACTCCGTGAGGTCCGCCGCGAACTCCGATGCCTGCGTGCCGATCTCCCGGAAGCGCCGAACCGTCTCGGAGGTGAACCCGCACTGCCGGGTGAGGTTGAGACCCGTCATCTTCACGTGGATACCGCTGTTGAAGACGCGCGCCGCCGCCTCTGGGTCCACGAGGATGTTGAACTCTGCCGCGGGTGTCCAGTTTCCAAAGGTGACTGACCCGCCCATGATGCATATCTCGCTTATGCGCTCGGCGATACGCGGTTCTCTGTTCAGCGCCTCCGCAACGTTAGTAAGGGGACCGGTAGCGAGCAGCGTCACGTCATCGGTGCCCATGACGGTATCGACGATGAAATCGACGGCATGTCCCCTTTGCACCTCGTGAGTTGGGGCGGGCCGATGGTGGCCGTCCAAGCCGCTCTTGCCGTGAAACATGGGCGCAGTTACAAGCTCTGCAACCATGGGACGGCTGCAGCCGGCGTACACGGGAACGTCATCCGCATGGCCAATCGCTTCGAGCACCGTAAGCGCGTTGCGCGTGACGTTCCCCAGCGGCGAATTGCCGCCTACGCCGGTAATGCCGAGAACATCCAAGTGCTGCACCGCAAGCATGATTGCGAACGCATCATCATGCCCCGGGTCGCAGTCCAGAATGACCCTCTTCGTAGACATCACAATCACCTCTCGACGAATGTACTTGGGTGAGGAAGCGTCATGCGTCTTCTGCCGGAACCGCTGCGTCCGCCTTTGCTCCGCCTTCTCCGCCGGAGCCTTCGACAAGCAGCTTCCGCTCGCGGCGCTGCAGGTTGATTGAGAAGACAACGAGTCCGACAAGTGTCGCGATGTAAGGAAGTGCTGTGACCAACTGGTCTGGGATGCCCAGCGTGCTTGCAAAGGTCGAGAGGGCATAGAAGAAGCCGAAGAGGAGAGAAGTGCCCAGCGACCCAACGGGGGTGTTGCTGGCCATGGCTGTGGCGGCAAGCGCGATAAAGCCGCGGCCACCGGACATGCCCTTGGAGAAGTACGGCAGGTACGACATGGAGAGATAGGCACCCGCAAGGCCTCCGAGCAGGCCGGATATAGCCAGCGCGATTAGCTTGGTCTTGTTCACGCTCACGCCAACAGATGACGCAGCATCAGGGTTTTCTCCCACGCTGCGGATGCGCAGCCCCAGCTTCGTCTTGTAGAGAAGGAACGACATGACAGGGATTGCAAGATAGGCAACCCAGGCCAGGATGCTCTGCCCCGACACAATGGATCCCACGAAGGGGATGTCCTTGATGAGGGGGAGCGTGACCGTAGGGAGCGTCCCCGTATGCAGGGAGGTCGTTGCAGAACGATCCCCTGTGAGCACGTACATGAGGAAGGCCGAGAGGCCCGCACCGATCAGGTTGACCGCGATGCCCACCAGAATGATGTCAACCTGGAGATAGAGGGCGAAGTAGCCAATCAGGAGCCCCATGACAATGCCAATAACAACGGCAACAGCCAAACCAACCCACACACTACCCGAATATGCCGTCCCAATGACACCTAGAAAGGCCGCGAGAATCATTATGCCTTCCTCGGCCATATTGGTACTTCCGACGTTCTCGGCAATGGCGCAGCCTAGAGTCGCCAGAAGAATCGGGACAGTCGTGCTCAGAACGGTGAAGTAGAAGTTGGGGTTAGATACGATGCCGCCGAGGGTGACAAAGAAGTCGCTCATGCTGCCTGGCCTCCCTCTCCTGTGGCGTTCCGTGCCTTGCGCTTTCGGTCTGCATCGGCGAACACCATCTTGCGGTAGGTTCCCGAAAGGAACTTCTCAGCCATGATGAAGAGGACCATCACGCCTTCGAACACCGATACGAGATCAATCTGAACGCCCGCCTTGAATGACATCGCCAGGCACCGGTTCTAAAGTAGGCAAGGAAGATGGCAGCCAGCGGCAGGTACTTTGGGTTGTTCCGGGCGAAGATGGCCATCGTGACGCCATCCCACCCATAGCCGGTAAGCGAGGTCCACTGGAAGCGCTGATATAGCCCGAGCATCTGGACAGCACCGGTCATGCCACCCATCGCTCCGCCAATGAACTGGGACAGCAGGGCCAGGCCGGATACGCTCAGACCCGCATACTTTGCGAACGTCGGGTTCTGCCCGACCATCCTTATGGCCATGCCGAGCTTCGTCTTGTAGAGGAAGATGTAGGCAAAGACAACAGCGGCAATGGCGAGGATGAGGCCTGTGTGGATTTTTGTGCCGGGGATGAGGACCGCCAGGCCGGCGTCCTCCCCAATGGGATAGGTATGCTCGCTCGAAGACGGGTCCTTGAATACCCTGAAGAGGAAGAACAGCCCCACGTACAGGCAGACGTAGTTCATCATCAGCGTCGACACCACGATGTTGGCCTTGAACTTGTACTGCAAGAGCGCGGGTATGGCGATGATGAAGAACCCGATGAGACCTCCGAGGAGGATGGAGAAGATGGGGCCAAGCACCGGGAGGTTGGGAACTAGGTAGATCCCCGAGAGAGCGGCCACAAGACCGCCCAGGTAGATCGTTCCCTCGAGACCGAGGTTAAACTGGTTGGCGGAGAACATGATGCACACCGCAGCCCCGCTCATCATGAGTGGGATGATGACCTCGACCATGTGCGAGAAGTAAGAGGTGCCCATGAACGGGGCGGCGATGAAGTAGGTTAGCGCCCTTGCGGGCTCCTTTGCGGTGAGCGCTATGAGCGCAACCGCGATTCCAAGGCCAATGGCGATTGCCACCGTCATGCGCAAGATTCCGTGCTTCGTCTGGACGCTGACGCCGCGAATCCGCTGTAGCAGGCCCATGTTGGCATTCTTAGGCAATGTAGGCACCTTCAATCATCTCCGAGGGCATCCTCTTCACTCCGAGCATGTAGTAGCCCAGCTCCTCCTCGCTGACCGCACTGACGTCTGGGAAGTAGGCGACTATCTCGCCGTCGAACATGACGAACAGCCGGTCGGAGAGGTTGAGGAGCTCCCCTAGGTCCGCGCTGACGAGCAGGATCGCGCTCCCGGCGTCGCGCATCCGCACGAGCCTGCGCCGGATGGAGTCCGTGGCGCCAACGTCGATCCCACGCGTGGGCTGGTCGCAGACGATGAACTTGGGCGAGCTTGTGAGTTCGCGCGCTACGACGACCTTCTGGATGTTGCCGCCGGAGAGCATGCCCACAGGCTGCGTGGCCCCGTCGCAGAGCACGTCATAGTCCTTGACCCAGGCGTCCGTATCCTGATTGATCGCCGCCTGGTCAAGCAGCGGGCCCTTGTTGTAGCGCGGGGCGTCAAGCTTGTCGGCGATCATGTTCTCCCTGATGGAGAGGTTGCCGGCAACCCCCATCACCATGCGGTCCTCGGGGATGTAGCCCATTCGGTCCTGTCGAAGGCCATGGATGTCGGTGCTCTGCACGTCGTGCCCGTCCATGGTGAGAGAACCTCTGCCCACGGGCTCGAATCCCGTGATGGCGTCGATGAGGACCTCCTGACCGTTGCCCTGAACGCCCGCGATGCCGACTATCTCCCCCGTACGGACGCTGAAGGAGATGTCGTTGACGGCCTGCTTGCCGTTCCGATCGAAGAGGCATAGGTCCCTCGCCTCGAGGAACGCGGCCCCCGGGACTGCGGGTTCCTTGGGAACCTCAAGCTCCACGTTGACGCCCACCATCATGCGGGAGATGTCGGATTCGCTGACGTCCTTCATGTCGTATGTGCCTGTGGTGTGTCCTCGCCTGATAACGGTCACTCGGTCGCAGAGCGACTTTACCTCGCCAAGCTTGTGGGAGATGAACAGGATGGTGTGTCCATGCTCCCTCAGCGCCCTAAGCTGCACGAAGAGTTCAGAGGTCTCCTGGGGCGTAAGTACGGCGGTCGGCTCGTCCAGGATCAGGATCTCGGCCCCGCGGACGAGGGCCTTGAGTATCTCGACCTTCTGCTTCTCCCCCACGGTCAGGTTCCTGATTCTAGCCGCCGGGTCGACTTTGAAGCCATACTTCTCGCAGGCCTCTCGCGTGATGTCCATGGCGCGCTCGGTGTCGAAGCGCAGCCCGGCGACCGGCTCGATGCCCAGCGTGATGTTTTCGGCCACGGTAAGGGACGGAACCAGCATGAAGTGCTGGAACACCATTCCAATGCCGTTGGCGATTGCCGCCTGGGGATTGGTGAGTTTGACCTCTTTCCCCTTGACGATGATGCGCCCCTCGTTCGGCTGCTCGATCCCATAGAGCTGCTTCATGAGGGTCGACTTGCCAGCGCCGTTCTCACCGCAAATCGCGTGAATCTCGCCCTTGCAGGCCGAGAAGTTCACGTCATCGTTCGCCATAATCCCGTTGTCGTAGACCTTAGTAATATGCTCGAGCCTCAGGAAGTCATCGCCATCCATCGCGTCCCCACCCCCTCGTGTCCGCCATCCATACGAACGGGAGGGGCGCACCAGCCCCATAGCAAAGGAAAGGGAGAAGCCATGAGGGAGGACGGGCCGGTGCGCCTACCCGTGGTTGTCTCTAAAATGCGGTGTCGACCTTTATCTTGCTGTCAATGATGTCTTGCTGGGCCTGGTCGATTGCCGCAAACTGGTCGGCGGTGAGCACTTCCTTGGTCGTCGACGTGACGGAGTAGCCAACGCCGCCCTTGTCCAGCCCGTAGGTCACGACCGTCCCGTAGGGCAGTGCGCCCTTGAGCTCCTGGCCGGCTGCATCGAGGAAGGTGTTATTCACGTTCTTCTGCATCGAGGTGAGCGTATGGGCCGCCTTGTCTGTGGCGCCCTGAGACTCCCAGTACTCTCCCTGGTTGCCGTCGACGCCGATGACGTAGTAGCCATCCCCCATCTCGACGGCGGCATCGAACGCACCGAGGCCGCAGCTGCTGCAGCAGGAGAAGACGATGTCGTAGCCCTGCTGGTACAGCGCCTTGGCGTGGTCGTGCCCTATTGTGGAGTCGCTGAAGCTCTGCGTCCAGTCGTCGACCACCTCAACGGAGGGGTCGGCGGCAGCCACGCCCTGCTTGTAGCCCAGGAAGAAGTCCTGGAGCACCTTGTTCTCCATACCTCCCATGAAGGCGACCTTCTTGGTCTTGGTCGCATAGGCGGCGGCCATGCCGACAAGATAGGAGCCCTGGTTCTGCGCAAAAAGCATGCCGTAGATGTTGTTATGGGGCTTGGAGCTGAAGTCCCACGACTCGTCGAAGAACCAGATCTTCGTGTCGGGATACTGCATGGCGACCTCATCAGCATACTCGACCATGTCGAACGTGCCCATCACCATGATGTCCCAACCCTCGGAGGCAATGTCCAGAGTGGTCGGACCCCAAACGGAGGTGTCATAGCCCATCTCGCGAGTGTCCGTCTCGAACTGGTCGCCGTACTTGTCCTCGATCATCTGCATACCCTCGTGGCCGGAGTCATAGAAGGACTTGTCACCCAAGGTGCCGTTAATCACGTACACAATCCGCTTCTTCTGGCTGCCGCTGTCAGAGGAGGAGACTGTCGTGGGGCTCCCGCTGTCCGGCTCGCTAACACAAGCACTCAGCCCCAGGCCAGCGACGACCAGGCTGCCTGCTCCGATGAACTGCCTTCTGCTCACGTTCCTTGTCATGTCCCTCACCCTTTCTCCCTCGTGTCACCAACGAACTTCCATCCCCTTGCATCCCGCATAGGAGAGACCCCAATTGATTAGGCAAGGGCTCTGGCCACCGCGCAGGTCCTCTCCGCAATCTGGCAGAGGCTGAGCGTCTTCATTCCCCACATGTACGTATCGAGACGGTCGCCGATTGGCTCGCTCCAGTACTCTGGAATGTCATCCTTCTCATGTGCCGTGCACCACACGGTCATCACCTGGGCGGCAACGCAGTCGACGTCCTGCCCACATCCGCCACAGATTTCCAGGACATGGGTGAAATCATCCCCGCCGAACCAGAGCGCGATAACCTCGATTGCGGCATTGGGATACGCATGGACCCAGTTGTAACGCTCGAGCCTCTTCTCACAGGGACGCCATGCATCCAGCCAGTTGTCGTGCGACTCACACTGCTCCAGCGCGAAGTCGACCACGCTCCTGTACTCGCTGTCCACGGGAATGAGCTCGATGGCGTCGCGAAGGAGCCCTCGCATATCGCCTTTATAGAACGCCATCGAAGTGAGCACGGCGTTGAAGACCTCACCGAGGATCCCGTTGCCCGAGTGGGAGATCTCCCCATCGTGGAACGCCGCCTCGGCAGCCTTCCTGGGGTTCCCGGGCCAGATCTGCCCGCAAATCGCACCTCTCATCTGGGAGCCAATCCACTCGCAGAACGGGTTGTTGAATCTTCCGCTTTCCGGGGGCATGATGCCGCAGCGAAGGTTCCTCAGGGCCATCTCCTCAGCCGACCAGCCGAACCCGATCCTGCTCATCCACTCGTATGCGATGTCCTTGCTCGTGGTAGCCGCACCATGATTCTCGTAGGCGACCAGCAGCGCGAGCTCGTAGGTGATGTCGTCATTGTAGGTGTTAGGCGTCCTGACATAACGCCTGACGGGGCCATACGCCTTCCGGATGTTGTCGGTGGTGTAGCCCTCGAGGCAGGTCCCGTACGCCCCGCCGATAACCTGGCCTAGCCACCCGGCATATATCAAATCGAACAGGCCATCGCCCATGTCCACGGCTACGGCATCTGGAAAGCTGACGGCGGAGGAGTACTCCTCGAAGGTATCGTAGAGCCTGTAGTGCCAGTAGTCGGACGTTTCGTCCACAACGGCATTACGGCATCCTTCGAACAGCTGATGTGTCGCGCGGTGGAGGCCGACCATGTCATCGCATGATATTGCCGTAAAGCCTTCCATGAGGAGCCTGCCGGCGTCCGGCACAATCCGACCCCTGTTCTCCGTAGCTTGGATCATTGCAACCGCAAGGACCTCACGTTCCAAGGAGCCCGGAGCCTCAGACCCCCAGTAAGTCTTCACGGAGCGGTCGAGGAGCTTGTCCACATTGTCAGACTGCTCCTCCCATAGCACCTTGTCATCACTCGGTAGCTGACGGGGAATCTGGCAGTCTCTGGTATGACGCTCAATCTCCCAAGCCCTCACGGTGCGCCCTCCCTACAGTTGTCAGGTTGAGAAAACATTTTCCTAAAATGCTTTCTTTCAAGTTGATGCGATGGTATATTTGCCAGAACCAAACTGTGGAGTCTAGACCGCCAACGGTAGTCATTAGCAGGGTGAGTGTTAGCTGAACGTCAGTGTCGGCAGGGTATATGGCCGTTAAGGCCGCATCGCCCCTACTGAGGAGCCATACGGATGGATATCAAGAAAATCGCACGCATCGCAGGGGTTTCGCCGGCTACGGTATCCAAGGTCGTAAACCACAAGGACTCAGCCATCAGCCAAGAGACTCGCGATAGGGTCGCACGAATAGTCAAGCAATATCATTATGTACCCTATTCCTCTGCCATCACGAGACAGAACGCCAGGCGAGTCATCGCGGTCGTCCTAAGGGAGCCCGTCTCGTACGACTCGGTGCTAGACGGGATACTCAGGACCGCCCAAGCGAACGAATATGTACCTCTCGTACTGGACAGCTACTCTAGCGCCGAAATGGAAGAGCAGAACATCGATTCCATACTCGAGAGCGGATGCGCTGGAATCATCTGGGAGCCCGTGGCAGAATCCAGCCGCATCCTGGAGAAAAAAATCGAGGATTCGCAGGTCCCGCATCTGCTCATTGGAATGTACGGTGGCAGCGACAGCTTTGTACAGCCCTACTACAAGGCTGCCCACCACATGACGCAGGAGATGATTATCCGCGGTCATCGAGACATTGGATGCCTTCTCTCGCAAAGCAGACGCACCGAGGAATTTCTCCAGGGGTACAAGGACTGCCTGCTCGAGTCCGACATCAGCCTGCGCGATGATCTTGTCTTTTATGACGTGGGGGCAAACATCGCCAGCATGATATCCGAGAGAAGGATGACGGGGATAATCTCCTCCCACTTTCGTGACGCCATACGGTTTTCCCAGCTCATGGGAAAGCTACATCACCACATCCCTGCCGATATCTCCCTCATCTCGCTCCGAAGCGAGGGCACCGATGCGCAGGAGGGTAACTGTGACACATCGATATCGACCTGCCCTGTCAGGACGGCGGAGTTCGGCTCCTTCCTGTGCGAGAGGCTCTTGTCATCTATCGAGGGACGCAACTCGAGGGAGAGCTATGCCCCCCACTACGAGCTCGAGAACACGAGCACTGTCTCCGCCCCCATCGAGCGCGGTCCGGAAAAGGTCGTCGTGGTGGGGAGCATCAACTGCGATTCCTACATGCTTGTCCCCAGGCTACCGAAGGCTGGCACAAGCGTCAGTGCCCTCACGACGCAAAGCTTCCCTGGTGGAAAGGCCACCAACCAGGCCGTGGGTATCGCTAAGCTAGGGTTTCATGCGGCCGTCATTGGCAATGTTGGCTCAGACTTCGAGTCGGATGACTTCTATCGCGTTTTCGACCGATGGGGAATCGACGACTCGAGCGTGAAGAGGATTGGGGAGACTGAGACCGGCAAGGCTCTGATATTCGCAAGCCCCCAGGGTGAGACAGCCATCTCCCTCATACCAGGGGCCAACTCACAACTGACCCCCGATGACATTCGGAGCCGCGCCGCAGCTTTTGACGGTGCACGCTACTGCCTTGTTCAGACCGAGGTGCCCGTGGATGCGGTGATTGAGGCATGCCGAATTGCCCGTGAACGAGACATCAAGACGGTTCTCAAGCCATCCTCATGCGGGGAGCTTCCTGCGGAACTCCTGAGGTTTGTCGACTGTGTCATCCCCAACGAGACTGAACTCGACGAGATCTGCCCATCCGTCGAGGGTGGGTTGGACGAGAAGGCGAGCTGGCTTCTTGGCCAGGGACCAGAACTCGTCATCGTCACGCTTGCCAACAGGGGGTGCTATCTCTGTTCGCGAGAAACTAGGAGTTTCTTCCCGCCAAGCGCCTTCGTTGCGGTCGATGACGCGGGTGCTGGCGACGCGTTCATCAGTGCATTCGTTGCCTCCCGGATGTTTGGCAATAGCCTTGAGAGATCGGCTAGGATAGCCAACTACGCAGCCGGTTTTAGCGTTACCCGGCACGGGGTCATATCGTCGCTTATTGATAAGTTCTCGCTCGAGATGGCACTTGAGAGCGAAGATGTGGGAGCATAGGCGCGGATATCTCCCGATCGGCTTCACCCAGTGACGATTTCAAGCGAGGGATTGTCCTCAAGCATTCTTTTCTCGTATCTAACGGTCTAGATAACGAGGGCTGACCGATATCGATCGATGCCCTTGTCCGATGAGAGCGTCAGGGACACTGCGAAGGCGTCGGCATCGGGGCGCAGACCGCTGGCGCTTCCGCCGTCCTTCCACACCTTGGTCAGCACGATATCGGTGCCCACAAAGATCACGGCGTTCGACTCAAGTGTCAGTATGGAGTTGCCCTCGATGTCAAAGTCGAGAACGGTATTAAATACGTCCCGCTTGTCGTTGAACGCGGGCCCCACCCCATCGCTTACCGCGTAGGACACTGAAACGTAGCCACCTTTGTTGGCCTTTAGGGGTTTCGTGGACGCCAGGAGCAGCAAGTCGGCATCAGAGGCATTGGCGACTTCGGTATATTCGCCAGGCTACGGAGCACGGTTTACGTTATATGTCACGCCTAGGTTCAGCTTGATGCACTTGACCGTATAGTTCGACGAGGTCTCGATCGATGCGAGACTGAGCGGAAGCTCAGCCGTACCCTCGGGGGTGAACGAGTCGCCCACGCTGGTGGTCTTGGAAAGCATAGGGACGAACGACGACGTTGAGTTCGCCTCCACACCTGCGTTGTTTCTGACGGCAATACGGACCGTGGCCGTATCGCCCTTCTGCAACACGGCGGTGGTTGCCTGCGCGTTCGCCAGATCATAGGAGAAGTCGGTGACGGTGCCAGTCTGCCCATCCTTCACGGAGAACGTCGAGACGACAATGATCTCGGACGCATGGTCGATGGTGTACTTCCATGCCTTGACCTGCGTACCACCCTTGTCGAGTGCGCCGACGTACTCGGGCACGCTGAGCGTGCTCTCCATGACTTTCAGGTCGCTATAGGAGAATCCCTCGGACAGCGTGCATGCAGGGTAGCAATAAATGGAAATCTTGCCGCTATCGTTGGCAAAAGTATGTGCGTTATTTCAAAGGACACTCAATTAGAATCGGGCCATAATGAAGAGGCAAATATGGACCGTCGATATGAGGCCATCCTGGCATTGCTCAATGGGGGAGCAATTGTCTCCGGGAATCATATTGCCTGCCACTTGGGCGTAAGCGTCCGTACAGTGATTGTGTCTAGAAAGACGCTCCTATGGTGTGTCATTCTCGACACTACCGAACTCTTAGGGACCGCCAGTTGTTCAGTCGTGCGTAGATACCATGGTGGGATAAATGGTTACAGGGGCGAGGGAGTTCGTTAGGCCAAACGAGACTTGACTCTCTGAATAGTTCAATCTTTCCGACCGCATTTGGACAGCGGCTTGGACAGCGTTTGGACAGGAAGCCGTACGAAAAATGGCCTGCCAGCAGACGAGCTGGTAGACCATATGGTTCGTGGTGGGCGTTAGAAGATTTGAACTTCTGACCTCTTCCGTGTCAGGGAAGCGCTC
>NZ_DBHHPX010000051.1:0-13063 GCF_057241865.1 Tractidigestivibacter sp. | reverse complement strand
CTTCTCGGCGCAGACATCACTCGCCTGTGCTACCCACTAGAAACGCGGAAGAGCCGAAATATCGCTCCGCTTGGCAATGCTGCTTCTTGGACAGGGGACTTTCGATGATGTTGCCAGCTTGACGTGTGCCAACCCAGCAGAGCTGGCGCTCAGCCTTGAAAAGTATGCCCCGCTCTTCGGCGTTTCTTGTCACGAATCCATTTTCCGCTGCTACGGCATCGATACGCTCGACGGCCTTGGTGCATGTGCTCCTGTCCTCGCGACAAAGGTCATGGCCTGGCAGCCCATATTTGATTCTGCCCTTAACGTACTGATTGAGAGGGGCGAGTATGGGCGTGCTGCGATCATTGCTCGAATGACTTCCTCGACCGAGGCAATCGCTACCGTCATAGACCACGCTGAGGACTTTGTATGCGCCGGAGAGCTTGGCCTCGTACGAAGCGTGGTGGGGCCAGCCCAAGCCCAGATGCTCGTCTCTCCCGAAAGGGCTGCGTGCGTTGCGTGCACCCTCTCTGCGCTCGGAGACAGGGCTGCCAGGCTTCCGGAGGACTGGGGCCTGCAGCGTGGTGGAGGTATGCCCCTCAAGGCCGAAGCGCGCGCCGCAGACATCCTCCTGACCGCCTGCCGTGCAGCACTTGCGGGCGATAACATCTCCGTGCCCTCTGGTGGTGAGGGGCAGCTTGAGGGCCTTGCCGTGCATCTCCAAGCCATCCAGCTTTTGCGGGATGGACGCCCTAGTGCCGTTCAGCGCATAGTGGGTCCCTACGCCTTTTCCAGCCTGGAGGGTACGCTTGCCGGTGCACTGCTGCGTCTAGATGCATGCATTGCCCGAACGCTTCTAGGTGACATCCAGTCGGATGATGAACCGTGTACCGAGGCTAGGGACTTCCTTGCTCGCAACGGCTTTTTGGCATTGCGCGACGAAGACTCCTTCCTGCTTGTCTTGGATGCGCTCATGCGAGGCTCTTGTGACCTCCCATCGATAGACGCGTTGGCAAGTGCTGCGGAACGCGCGGGAAACGAGCTTGTCCGGGTGGCCGCTCTCGTGATGGGCGCGGCTGCCGAGTATGTGTTAGGTGATTATCGCGGCGCTCGCCTCAGGAGTTCGGTTGCTGCTGCCACTGCGGGAAGGGCGGGATTCACCCATCTCGAGGCTGAGGCGTCTATCCTGTGCAGGGCAGCTATGGGTTCCGATTGCAGCGATGAGGCTCCCCCAGACTGGGAGGGCGCCTGCGATACCAAGGAGCTCTCCACCGTCGCCGCGCTGGTTCGTGCCTCCTTAGAGGAGGAGTTTTCTGCTGATGTCCTTCGCATTCGGGAGAGCCTGATTTTTCCCAGCGATGAGATGTGGCTTCTCAGGGTTTTGATTTCTGGAAGCGGGGATATCCCACGGCGAATAAGGGAGCTCATCCCGCATGCCTGGATAGCTGTGCTTGAGCCAGCTCTAGCCGAGTCGCCGCGTTCCCGGAGTGTTCAGAGGCTAAGCCGGAGAGACCCCGTCCCTCGTGACAGCAGCGTGGTTCATGAGGTGGCTGCGGGTGCGCGCATGAGACTCTGCCTGCTTGGGGGATTCTCTCTCTATGCCGATGGCGAGCCGGTTCCCGAGTGGCGCATCGAGAGGCGCTCTGCAAAGGCGATGCTGGTGTTTGTCGCACTCCACCCAAAGCTGACAGCAAAGAGATACGAGATTATCGAGCAGCTCTGGCCAGACTGTGACTACAAAGCCGGACTGGACAAGATCTATCAGGCCACCAGCACGCTGCGGCGAGAAGTGGGTGCTGTCGCACCGGATCTGGACCTCTTCCTCGGGGGCAGAGGCGATAAGTCTGTATCGCTCGATTCCTCACTTCTCGAATGCGACTTTATGGAGTTCGCGAAAGCTGCGAGGGAGGTCTTGGCCTCGGAGGGAGATGATGAACGCGCTCTAGAGGCAGTCTTGAGGGCCGAGAAGATCTATGCAGGAGACCTCTTCGTACCTACCAGGGACGTCTCGGGCTATGTCGTGGCGCGGCGCCTGGAGTTGCGGGAGCTGTACGCTGACGCTATGGTCGCAGGGGCTGAGGCGGCGTTGAGGCTTGGCCGATTTAGGATCTCTGCTCGACTCGCGGACGCTGCGACAATGGCGGACGACCTTCGCGAGGATGCGGCAGAGGTTCTCATACGGGCCCTCCGTGCAAGCGGACGGGTGTTTGAGGCGGAGCAGCGCTACAGGAGATACGCGGTGCGCTTCGTCGACCGCACTCACATGCCTCCCCCAAAGCGCCTGAGGAAGGCGGTGGACGAAGGAGGGCATGGGGAAGACGGTGGATCTGCTCGACGCATCGGAAACAGCCCCTAGCGAGTTGAGCCTTGCGCGCCTCGGTTGCCGCCTGTTGGCCACAGGCCCGGCAAACGCGTATAGACACCGGGAATACAGTGCGCTTTTGGTGAGACCACGCACCTTGCTGCCATGGTGAGTTTGCTATGGGTAAAGTGAAAAAGCGCATGCGTCGGTGGATGGTCACCGCCCATCAAGAGTGTGAAGGATTGCCCATGCCAAACTTTCTCTCCAAATTGCTGTCAGCCGGAGCCGACAAGGACCTCAAGGAATACCAGCGCATCACTGCGCACATCAACGACCTTGAACCGCGCTTCGCTGCAATGGACGACGAGGAGCTGAGCGGCCAAACAAAGCTGTTCCGCGAGCGCGTTGAGAATGGTGAGACGCTCGATGACCTTCTCCCCGAGGCCTTTGCCGCTGTGAGGGAGGCCTCTTGTCGTACGACGGGCATGCGTCACTTTGACGTGCAGATCATCGGCGGCATTGCCCTGCACAGGGGCACGATTGCCGAGATGAAGACCGGTGAGGGCAAGACCCTCGTCTCGACCCTCGCCGGCTATCTCAATGCCCTCGATGGCAAGGGCGTGCATATCGTGACCGTGAACGACTACCTGGCCAAGCGAGACAGCGAGTGGATGGGCCAGATCTATCGCTTCATGGGCATGAAGGTCGGGCTTCTCCAAAATGGCATGAGGCTCAACCTCAAGAAGCCCGCCTACCAGTCTGACGTCACCTACGGTACGAACTCTGAGTTTGGCTTTGACTACCTGCGCGACAACATGGTCACGCGACCAAGCTTGCGCGTCCAGCGCGGCCACCGCTACGCCATCGTTGACGAGGTTGACTCCATCCTCATCGACGAGGCGCGCACGCCGCTCATCATCTCTGGCGCGGGGACGAAGTCGGCGGGTACCTACAAGGACTTTGCCCGAGCTGTTCGTGGCCTTACGTCGGACGTCGACTTTGTGATGGATGAGGCCAAGCACACCATTGCTGCGACCGATGGGGGTCTCAAGAAGATCGAGCGCAGCCTGGGTATTGATGACATCTACGCCGATCCCTCTGGCCAGCTGGTGAACCACCTTCAGCAGGCGCTCAAGGCGCAGTATATGTTCCATCGTGATCAGCAGTACGTCGTGGTCGACGGCGAGGTCAAGATTGTCGACGAGTTCACGGGCCGCATCATGGAGGGCAGGCGCTACTCCGAGGGCCTGCACCAGGCAATCGAGGCCAAGGAAGGCGTGCTCGTGCGCGAGGAGAACCAGACGCTCGCCACAATCACCCTCCAGAACTACTTCCTCATGTATGACAAGCTCTCCGGCATGACGGGCACTGCCATGACCGAGGATGCCGAGTTCCGCGAGGTCTATCACGTCCCTGTGCAGGTGATTCCGCCCAACAAGCCAGTTATCCGCGTTGACCACGAGGACCTTGTCTACAAGACCGTCACCGCCAAGTTCGATGCGGTTGCTGATGACGTTGCCGAGCGCCACGCCAACGGCCAGCCATGCCTTGTTGGCACGGTCTCGATCGAGAACTCTGAGCGCCTCTCTCGCATCTTGGACAAGCGCGGGATCAAGCACAGCGTGCTCAACGCAAAGTACCACGAGCGCGAGGCTCAGATTGTGGCGCAGGCAGGTCGCGAGGGAGCCGTGACCATCGCGACCAACATGGCCGGCCGCGGTACGGATATTCTTCTGGGTGGCAACCCCAAGGCCATGGCGGAGGACATGCTTCGTGAGCAGGGCTTCTATGTGCCGACCAAGGAGGGCGAGGAGCCCCTTCTGCCAACCGAGGAACAGCGCGCTGCCGCACTGGAGAAGGCCAAGGCTATCTGCGACAAGGAGCGCGAGGCCGTGGTGGCTGCCGGCGGCCTCGCTGTCATCGGCACCGAGCGCCACGAGAGCCGTCGTATCGACAACCAGCTGCGTGGCCGCTCCGGCCGTCAGGGTGACCCCGGTGAGACCCAGTTCTACCTCTCGCTCGAGGATGACCTCATGCGCCTCTTTGGCGGTGATCGCATGGATCGCATCGCTGCGATGATGACCAGGTACAACATGCCTGACGACATGCCCATCAAGGCGAAGATTGTGACGCGCGCCGTCGAGAGCGCCCAGCGCAAGGTCGAGGAGGTTAACTTTGCCATGCGCAAGAACGTCCTCGACTACGATGACGTGATGAACAAGCAGCGCCAGGTCATCTACGAAGAGCGCAACAAGATTCTGGATGGCAAGGACCTCATGAGCCACGTGGAGGAGGTCACCTACGATACCGTCCAGCGCAAGGTGAATGAGTACTGCTCCGAGGCGATTGACCCGGAGGAGTGGGACCTTGCTGGTCTCGGCAAGTGGGTCTGTGACCTTACGGGTCGTACGGATGCGCCTGCCTTCACCGTCGACTCCGACCAGGGAGACATCATCGACGGAATCGATACCTTTGTTGGCACCTGCTACAAGGATAAGGAGCAGCGCCTGGGCGACCAGATCATGAGCGACCTTTCCGCGCAGGTCATGCTTCGTGTCATAGATACCCGCTGGATGACCTACCTGCAGGAGATGGACTACCTCAAGACCGGCATTGGCCTTCGCGGCTACGGCCAGCGCGATCCTCTCGTCGAGTACAAGAGCGAGGCATATGCTGCGTTTACCGAGCTCGTCAATACGATGTACGAGGACTTTCTCCGCACAATCCTCCGTATCGAGGTTGCCGTGCGCCCTCCGGCTCCCGCGAAGTCCCAGGGTGACGAGGAAGCCCTTTCGGACGAGCTGCGTGGTGCCCAGTACTCTGGTCCGGCCGAGGTTGACGGCGACCACGGCTCCCCTGCGCGTCGCCCCGCAGCTCAGGCCACGCGGCAGCAGGGCGGCAACAACAATGCCAACGCCGGCGTCGGCAAGCCCCGCACCTATCGCAAGGATGAGGACCCAGACCCTTACGTTGGCGTGGGAAGGAACGACCCCTGCCCCTGCGGGAGCGGTAAGAAGTTCAAGAACTGCCACGGCAGGAATAGGTAGCCATGGCAGACATAGACAGCGCTACGCTCGATGCCCTCTCATCTAGGCTCGACGAGGTAGAGGGCTACCTCCATGTCGACGAGCTCAGGGGTACTGTGGCGCAGCTCGAGCAGGAAAGTGCCGCGCCGGGCTTCTGGGACGATGCCAATGCGGCGCGCGAGACCATGGCACGCCTTGCCAGCGCGAAGTCAGATGTGGCTGGCATCGATGATGCCCGGGCCAAGCTGGATGACGCACGGGCCGCCTTGGAGCTTGGTGAGGAGACGGCAGATGATGACCTTCTCGCCGAGTCTGCCTCGATTGCGGCCTCACTCGAGCATGACCTCACAGAGCTCGAGCTTTCCAGCTGGTTCACGGATGGTCTCGACCATGGTGACGCTATCGTGACGGTGACACCCGGTCAGGGCGGCCTTGAGGCGCAGGACTGGTGTGACATGCTCTTTCACATGTACCTGCACTATTGCGACAGGCGTGGCTGGGCTGTGGACGTGAACGACGCACCCCAGGCAGAGGTCATTGGCATTGGCCACGCCACCTTCACGGTGCATGGCCACAACGCCTACGGCATGCTCCGTGCCGAGCAGGGCGTGCACCGCTTGGTGCGCATCTCGCCAACGGACGAGAAGAAGCGTCGCCAGACCACCTTTGCGGGCGTTGAGGTCCTGCCGGTCCTGCCAGATGACATCGAGGTCGATATCGATCCTAAAGACCTGCGCGTGGACGTCTACCATGCGACCGGTCACGGTGGCCAGGGCGTGAACACCACAGACTCCGCCGTTCGCATCACCCACATTCCTACAGGTACTGTGGTTACCTGCCAGAACGAGCGAAGCCAGCTCCAGAACAAGGCGTTTGCAATGAAGATCCTGCGCAGTCGCCTCTACGAGATGGAGCTCGAGAAGCGTGCCGCCGAGCTGGACGAGCTCCGCGGCCCCAAGCATGAGATTGGTTTTGGTAACCAGATCAGGAGCTATGTCCTCTATCCCTACCAGATGGTGAAGGACCTGCGCACGGGGGTGGAGACCGGCAACGTCGACTCGGTCCTCCAGGACGGCGACCTCGACAAGTTCATCATCGCTTATCACAGATGGGTACTTGCCGGGAGGCCGGACCAGTGAGAAAGATCAGCTTGCGCGAGGCGGCGCTCGACGCCATCCTCATCTTCCTTGGTTCGCTGCTCTTTGCCTTTGGCCTTGACTGCTTTGAAGTCCCCAATGGCCTAGCCGCAGGCGGAATAACGGGTTTGGCCACGGTGTTTCACGCACTCGCCCTCCAGGTGGGGGTCAGCCTGCCCGTGGGCATCCAGTCCATCGCGATGAATGTCCTGCTCTTTGCATATGTTGTGCGTTCGGGGAGCAAGCGCTACGCCATTCTCACCGCTGCGGGGATCATCGTGTCGGGCATCCTCACCGATGCCCTGGCCCCTTTCGTACCCGTTTTGGGTGAAGGCGACCTTCTGCTCTGTGCGCTGTGGGGCGGTGTGATCACGGGCATAGGACTGGGAATGGTCTTCCGCACAGGTGGCAATACCGGCGGGACCGATATCATTGCGCAACTCATTGCGAGAAAGACGGGTGCATCCGTTGGGAGCGTGGCCATTCTGGTCGATGGCGCCATCGTGGCCATCTCTGCTCCCGTCTTCTCGATCGAGAATGCGCTCTACGCCGCCGTCGCGATGTACATCTGCGGGCGCGTGATCGACACGGTGGTCGATGGTCCGCGCGTCCAACGTGCTGCCTACATAATCTCCGAGAAGCACGAGCGCATAGCCCAACAGATCATGGATGAGCTCGATCGGGGTTGCACCGAGTTTGAGGCACGGGGCATGTGGAGCCGCGAGCTGCGGCCCGTTATATTCTGCGTGCTTTCGCGCGGGGAGCTGGCGCACCTCAAGGAGATAGTTGCCGAGACCGACCCTGACGCCATCGTCGTGATTGCCGAGGTCCACGAGGCGTACGGGGAGGGCTTCAAGAGCATCGATGGGCGTTAGGCGTCCTTCGGTCCGAGCTCCTCATCTGCCATCTGCAGCGCGGCAGCATCCAGGTTGACGCGTACCACATCGGAGACGCCGTTCTCTTTGAGCAGCTCGACCTGCTCGTCCGTCGCTCCCGAATCTGTTATGAGCAAATCCACCTCGTCGGTGGAACCAAACTGGAAGCTCGACGTTCTACCAATCTTTGAGGAGTCAGCCACAATCACATGCATGTGCGACCGGTCAAGCATCATGGCATTGATGGCTGGCTCTGGGGCGGTGGCAGACGTGAGCCCATAGGCGGGCGAGAGGCCCGCGAGGCCAAGGAAGCACTTCGTGGCGGTGATGCGCTTTACGCATTCGAGCGCAAACTCCCCAGTAAGTGACGCCTTGGGGGGCCGAATCTCACCGCCCGTGAGAATGATTGATGCGTTTGGATGCTCGCTTAGAAGCAGTGCCTTGGCATTATTGGTGATAACGGTGACGTCTTGTGCCGTGATATGCGAGATGATCGAGAGTGCGGTAGAGCTTGCGTTGATGAAGATGCAGTCACCATCCTTCACGTAACGCGCCGCCTCGCGTGCGATGGCCTTGTTCGCACGAATCTGACGCGAGCCAGAGGGACGCCCCAAGGGGTTGAGCAGGGTGGCGGTTCCGTACTGTCGAGAGAGGACGTGCTGCTCCTCCAGGTATTCTAGGTCGCGCCTGACGGTGAGGGCCGAGACGCCAAAGTGGTCGGCAAGTTCGGCCACGCCCACATGCCCTCTTCTCTCGAGAAGGGCGACGATGGCATCCCTGCGCGCAGCGATGTATGCCTTGCTTCTCTTCACGGCCGTCTCCACCCCTCTTCATGTGACGCTGGTGGAATCAATTATACGAAGCAGGAAAGCCCATTCATAGTCAATCGTACATAAAGGCTGATGCATGACGCCGCATGAGTCGCATTTATACGATCAAAGTGTTCAATGTTCTATCGTTCATAAAAACAGCTCTTAAATACATAAAATTATGCTCATAGATATTATCAATATATGATGCATGATTCAATAATAAATAGAACACTGCAGTTAGAAAGCATATATAGGCAATGGTTCAAAAGACCGTTGGGCGAGGTTTGGGAAAATTTGCGTCGGGAATATGGAAAATCAGTTGCGGAGATGTTCAATTAGCACCACGGTTACGAACGGTTGGTGAGGGGTAGTCCAAGCGGCTTTCCCGTGTATCGAGAAAGGGTAGGTGATTGCATGCTCAGCGATCTTCTCGATGAGGGCCTCGTTCAGCTCGATATCGAGGCGAGCGACTGGAAGGACGCCATTCGCAAGGCGACTGCCCCCATGGTTGCCAACGGCAAAGTGACCGAGGATTACGTTGACGACATCATCAAAGGCGTCCATGAGTTTGGCCCTTACATCGTGATCACAGAGCACGTGGCGCTTCCGCACGCTCGTCCCGAGTGCGGTGCCCTCGAGTCTGCCGTGGGCGTTGTGACGCTCAGGAATCCCGTTGAGTTTGGCAGCGAGGACAACGATCCGGTGAAGTATCTCTTCCCGCTGAGCGCGAAGGACAACGATTCTCACCTGGGTGCCCTCCAGTCACTGGTTGAGCTGCTCTCGGACCCGGACTTCTTCACCAAACTCGACGCCTGCAAGGACGCAAAGGAAGTCGTGGACCTCGTCCACGAGAAGGAAAGGGGTATGTAATGGATCACAAGTATCATGCTCTGGTGTGCTGCCGCGCTGGCATGGGCTCCTCGATGATGCTCAAAATCAAGTGCGACCAGGTCATCAAGGAGGACAACCTTCCCATCGAGACCGAGCACGGCAACCTCGACTCCATCATCGGATTCCGCGGCGACCTCGTGATCACGATGGTCGACCTTACCGAGGAGCTTTCCAGGGATCCTCGCGTCCCCTCTGCGGTGGGGGTCAAGAACCTCGTTGACAAGAACGAGATTCGCGAGAAGCTCCACGCGTGGCTGGACGAGCACAAGGGCGAGGAGCCCCGCAAGTAGCAAACGCGTAGTTGAGTAGGGATATGCACGAAGTGAGCGGGGAGTCCCGCAAGTGATTCATCGGAAGGATTTCACATGCTGAACGCATTCCTCATGCAGATGAGGGACACGGCGCTGATCATGGGCATCATCGCCCTTGTCGGCCTGCTCCTGCAGAAGAAGTCTGGCGTTGACACGTTCGCAGGAACGGTCAAGACCATCATCGGCTTCATGATCTTCAACATCGGCTCTGACGCCATGTCCGCGCAGATCACCACCTTTGGCGCGATGTTCTCCGCCGCCTTCAATGTCCAGGGCGTTGTCACGCAGGTCGAGGTGGCCACGTCGCTGGCACTCCAGACCTATGGCACCGAGGTGGCCATGGTCATGGTCTTTGGCTTCATCATGAACCTCGTGTTTGCCAAGGCCACCCCGTTCAAGGCCATCTTCCTTACAGGCCAGCACTTCCTGTACTTCGCCTGCGTCCTTGCGCTTGTCTTCATCGCCCTGGGCGCCCCCATTGCCGTGACCGTTATCCTCGGCGGCATTGTCCTGGGCTTCTGTGGCGCAGCCATGCCCTCGCTCTGCCAGCCGTTCGTTGAGAAGCTCACCGGCTCCAATGACTTTGCCATTGGTCACTTCAACTGCATCGGCTACGCCTTCTCCGGCTACTGCGGCAAGCTCTTCGCCAAGAAGAACGAGGAGGAGATCGAGAAGGACGAGGTAAAGGAGCAGAACCTCCCCGAGTTCTTCAAGCTCTTCCGTGACTTCGTGTTCTCTGTGGCCCTGTTCATGATCGTGCTCTTCTACATCGTGACCATCGCCTGCTTCGTGACCGGCCACTTTGGTGACACCCTTGCCAATGGCAAGCCCTTCACTTCCTACTTTGGCAACGACGTCTGGTGGATTTGGCCGTTCCTCGCTGGCCTGAAGTTCGCCGCTGGCATGTCCGTCCTTATCTACGGCGTGCGTCAGTTCATCGCCGAGATCACCGCGGCCTTCGTGGGCATCTCCGAGAAGCTCATCCCAGATGCCCGCCCTGCCGTCGACTGCCCTGCCATCTTCCCGTTTGCGCCTGATGCCGTCATCATCGGCTTCATCGGCTCGTTCCTCGGTGGCCTTGTGGCTATGGCCCTCATGGTTGTCTTCCACAGCGAGACCATCATGATTCCCGCGGCCGGCATCTGCTTCTTCTCTGGTGGCACCTGCGGCGTCTGCGGCTATGCCTACGGTGGCTGGCGCGGTGCCCTGCTCGGCTCGTTCCTCGTTGGCATCTTCCTCTGCGCTGGCCCCCTGGTCCTGTATCCCGCGTTCGCCTCGCTCGGAATCGCCGGCGCCTCGTTCCCCAACGTCGACTACAACATCGTCGGCTCGATCATCTATGGCATCGGTGGCCTCTTCGGCGCCTAATCGAGTGGGAACCCAGATTGCACTGCCTGCTCAGCCCTAACGTTTGAATTTCAGGGGGTGCCTGCGGCACGCCACGGGTGCCCTCCTGCACCAGGGGGTCGGTATGGAAAACCTCGCAAAGCGCCAGATGGGTGGCTTGTTTGTCCAAGTGCTGGACTCTGCTCCGGCAGTGGCCATGGCCCAAGCTGCCGGCTTTGACTTCCTCTTCTTTGATGGCGAGCATGGTGACATCGACTGGCCGCGTCTCAGCTCGGCCATGCTTTACGCGCATGCGCTGGGCTTGCCCTCGCTCGTACGCGTGGGAGAGCTCTCAAGGTCTCTCGTATCACACACGCTTGACCTTGGGGCAGCGGGCGTGATGGTTCCCATGGTCGAGAGCGCAAATCAGGCGCGTCAGCTGGTGCAGTGGGCGAAGTACCCTCCGCTCGGCTGTAGGAGTTACTCTGGTGGGGCGCATACCGGATATGGGAAAAGCGGCAGCCACGCTGCCAATATGGCTCGCGCCAACGCCCAGACCCTTGCCATTGCCCAGGTTGAGACCGTTGAGGGCGTATGCCAAGCCCAGGCGATCGCTGCGGTAGGTGGTGTCGATGCCCTGGTGGTGGGGCCCTGCGACCTGGCCATCTCCATGGGAAGGTCCGATGAAGTTGGCTGCGCAGAGGAGCTTGCCCTCATCGAGCAGGTGCATCGCGCCTGCGTCGACTGTGGTAAGGCATTTGGCATTATCGGCTCTGCCGGACTCGTCGAGCATTTCATGCCCGACGTGAATCTCATGGTCTCTGCGATCGACGCGCACCTTCTGCGCTCGGCCTTCACGGGTGCAGTGCAGGACTACGAGCGCCTCAAGAGCGCAGCAGCCAAAGCGCAGTAGTCGGAGGGGAGCAGAGAGGTGTTGCAGCAGAAGAAGCAAAAGTGGCATACGATCGCCGCAAAAGCCCAGGAAAATCCCGTTGAAGCTCCCAAGAAACAGGCAGGTGCCACGGAAGGGCCTGCGCCCGTCGAGAGTCCCAGGAAGGTTGGGGGACACGCCGGGGACTCCTCGGCTGACAGGGCGCGCAAGGCAAGCGATGCGGTCCTCGGCAACATCGTTGGTATCGCAAGGCCAATCGCCATTCCAGACTTGCCCGAGGACGAGATTGAGCTCTCCGTCGAAGAGGACAGGAGGCGGCTCGTTTTGCAGGGCCTGCTCCTTGCCGTTGCTGTGCTCGCCCTTCTCCTCCTTGCGTTCTGGTGCGGCATCGCGGCCAACTACTCGGGCAATGTCTGGCTACTTCTGGCGCTCATCGCCTCGCTCACGGCAGCGTGGTTTGTCTCTAAGCGCATGGGGAGGCTTCTCAGGAAGTACTTCATGAGGACGGGCGTCATCGACTTTGGCCACACGTACGTCTACATCTACGAGAAGGCTGACCCCAAAGAGGCGACGGTTGTCACATACAAGGACATCAAAGCCTACAAGGTCGTGCGCCAGGGCAATTCGCTGAGGCTGCTTCTGTGGGGCGATTGGGTCAAGCATCCCTCGGGCTATCTCTACGTGGGCATCACGCGCCCATTCATGGCAGGCACGCTCGATTCGCTTGAGCAGGGCTTTGCCTCGACCATGGCGCGCCATCACGTCAAAGAGAAGAAATAGGCGTCATTGCCTGTGGTTTAGGCCATCAGAAAGGAAAGAACATGGCATCAGATAAGGAACAGGTCGAGCAGTTCCTTGGCATCGTCAAGGCATCCCTTGACGAGTACATTGCCGGCATCGGCTTCGATGCGCTGAGTGCAGCCAAGCAGCTCATCTTGGACGCCGAGAGGAACGGCGGTCGCGTGCACGTGACGGGCATCGGCAAGCCTGGTCACGTCTCTGGCTACGCAGCCTCGCTCTTCTCGTCTACCGGCACGCCCACCTACGAGCTCCACGGGACCGAGTGCGTCCACGGCAGCGCCGGTCAGGTTGTTCCCGGCGACGTCGTGATTGCCATCTCCAACTCGGGCGAGACCATGGAACTCAAGGCCACGGTCACCTGCCTCAAGAAGAATGGCGCAAAGATCATCGCCGTCACCGGCAGTCCCAGCTCCTGGATTGCCGAGCAGGGTGACGTTGTGCTCATCGCCGGTGTCACGCAGGAGGGCGACCCCATGAACAAGCCGCCTCGCGCTTCGATTCTTGCCGAGACGCTTGAGCTGCAGTGCCTCTCCATCCTTCTCCAGAACGAGTTTGGTCTTACGCCCGAGAAGTACGTCACCTGGCACCCGGGTGGGGCGCTTGGCGCTTCCATCCGCGCTGGCAAGTAGCAAGTAGCGTATCCGCAAGCACAGAGCAGAAAGGCAGTCCCAGGCATGTCTACGTTCTCCGGGGTCATCGTCCCCATGGT
>NZ_DBHHPX010000050.1:0-13735 GCF_057241865.1 Tractidigestivibacter sp. | reverse complement strand
TCGATGGCCACTGCTTTACAGAGTGAGGTCCCGATCACTCTACATATCGTCTAGGGCCGCTGTCGACTCGTGGAAAACCGACGGTTGGGCAGCTTTAACCGTTCGGGAAACCCGTAAACGGCGAGAAGTCACGAGAAGGGCCCGGCGACGCAGGCGGCCCTGTCAGCAACTCGAAGCCGTGCGTACGCACCGTGCCCAAGTTCTGCCAGGACTCCTACGTTTGCCCAGCTTGGAGCGGAAAGCATGGCAACGGAAGGGGTCGTGCGTACGCACGACCCCTAAGATTTGCCACGACCATCTCGCCCAACTGGGGAAACGCACAGGCCTTGTCAGAAAAGTCGGGTTGAGCGCACGCATGAGTGGAACTTCTCGCCACCCAGAGGCCTTGATGGTCCACAGTGGCAGAGAATCCCACCCGTGCGTACGCACAACTGAGACTTGCTGACAATCACGGCCTCCAAGAGCCCCATGCCGGCAGGAAACTGCCCTCGTGCGTACGCACACCATCGCGTCTGTTGGACCGCCCCAAGAGCCCCGCCGAGAACCGCCTCCGCACCCCAAAATCCTTGATGCATCAACTTTGTGATGGCTGCCAATGCTGGCCAACGCGCTCATGCTCCGCGCTAGGTTGGAACTATTTACTTGATGCATCAACCAATGACCGAAGGTGGCCGCTGTGGAACAAGAGGGGCGCTCCCTCAACGATATGCACATGGCACTCTCCCGCGCCTGTCACGCGCAGACGAACTACCTGCGCCCGCGCATGGCGCGCCTGGGCCTTGGCCCCGGCCAGCCAAAGCTCCTCGCCTACCTGACCATACACGGCACAAGCAACCAGCACGAGATGGCACGCTACATCGAGGTGGATGACGCCGCAGTCTCGCGCATGCTCGACCTGCTCCGCCAGGCGGGCTTTGTGCGCACCACATGCGGGCAAGACCGGCGCACCAAGGTCAAGGCCGCAGAGCTCACCGCAACGGGCCACGGTGCCCTTGCTGCCTGGGACAACGTCTGTGACAACGAACAAGAAGCTATGCTCGCCGGCCTGAGCGGCGAGGAGCGCGAGACCCTCGCGGCACTCCTTGGGCGCGCCCACGCGAACCTCGCCGCCGCCAATGCCCAGGCGCAACTGCGGCCACCCCAAAAAGGAGGCCTGCGATGAGTGACCTCCACCTTGTCTCTCGCTGCCTCAAGCCCTACCGCAGGCAGTTTGCGCTTGCGGCACTCTGTGCCTTTGCCGAGGCAACGCTTGAGCTCTGCATCCCCTTTGTGATGGCAAGCATCGTCGACGTGGGCGTGACCGCCGGCGACATGGGGCTTGTCCTCTCGCTGGGCGCCCGCATGGTGGCGCTCTCCGTGTGCGCGGGCGCCTTGGGGCTTGGCTACGCGCGCTTCTCGGCCGAGGCTGCGATGGGCTTTGGTGCGGGCCTGCGCGAGGCCGAGTACGCTCACGTGCAGGAACTTGCCTTTTCGAACCTCGATGACTTTGACACGTCTTCCCTGGTCACGCGCATGACCACCGATGTCACCGTGATTCAAAACGCCCTCGTGATGGGATTCAGGCCCATGCTGAGAGGGCCAGTCATGCTCGTGTGCGGACTCATCATTGCCTGCACCATGAGCGCCAGGCTCGCTGTGGTCTTCTTTGTGATACTGCCTGCACTGGCCTGCGCCCTCGCGCTTATCGTGCACCACGTGGCACCGCTCTTTGGGGCCATGCAGCACGCAATGGACCAGCTCAACGACGCGTTGCAGGAGAATCTCGTTGCCATCCGCGCCATCAAGGCTTACGTACGAGAAGGCTATGTGGCCGAGCGCTTCGAAGGGGTCAACGCGCGCCTTGCCAACGCAGCCACGCGCACCTTTAGGACCGCAGTGATCAACACGCCCGTCTTCACGCTCTCGATGAACGTGGCCAGTGTGGCGCTCCTCTGGTTTGGCGGCCAGATGATCATGGCGGGCGAGATGGGCGTGGGCACGCTTACCGGCTTCATGAGCTACGTCCTTCTCATCATGAACTCCTTGATGATGATCTCGAACGTGTTTCTGCTGCTGGCACGTGCCATCACAAGCGTCCATCGCGTGAGCGAAGTGCTGTGCGAGACGCCCTCCATCAAGAGCCCCGCAGAGGGCATCGACCACGTGGACACAGGCGAGGTCACGTTTCGCGACGTGAGCTTCAGGTACTCTCCTACGGCTGAGAAGGACGTCCTCTCGCACGTTAGCCTGCACTTCCCCGCAGGCTCCACCATAGGCGTGCTCGGCGCCACGGGCTCGGGCAAGACCTCGCTCGTGCAGCTCATGGCGCGTCTCTACGACGCCAGCTCTGGAGGCGTCGAGGTGGGTGGCCACGACGTGCGCGCGTACGACCTCGCCGCGCTGCGCGACGGCGTGGGCATCGTGCTCCAGAAAAGCGTGCTGTTCACGGGCACCGTTCGAGAGAACCTTCACTGGGGCGACGCCACGGCCACAGACGACGAGCTGCTACGCGCCTGCCAGCTCGCCTGCGCCGACGAGTTTCTCGACCGCATCGGCGGCCTCGACGCAGACCTTGGACATGGTGGCGGCAACGTCTCTGGTGGCCAGAAGCAGCGACTCTGCATTGCTCGCACGCTGCTCAAGCACCCGCGCGTGCTGGTCTTTGACGACTCGACCTCCGCGTGCGACATGGCCACAGACGCCCGCATCCGCGAGAACCTCTCCGCACTCACGGATGTCACGAAGGTCGTGATTGCCCAGCGCGTGGCGTCGGTCATGGATGCCGACCAGATCGTGGTCCTCGAGGACGGCCACGTTCACGCCACGGGCACGCACACAGAGCTCATGCAGACCGACAACATCTACCGCGAGCTCTACGAGTCGCAGGTGGGAGGCACGGCCGAGACGGACACCACAAGCGGGACAGCCGCCGCAGGCGAGAATGCCGCGACCGCCGCCCCCAGAGCCGGAAAGGGGGCCCGCGATGAGCAATAGGGGCGGGGCACCGGCAGGCCCCAAGGACCTGCGCCACACGCTGAGGAGGTTCATCGCATACCTCGGCCACGCCCGCTGGCAGCTTCTGGCCGTGGCGGTGCTGGTATGCGCGGCGGGTGGCGCAAACCTTGCCGGAACGTACATGATCAAACCCGTCGTCGACGCCGTGGGCGCGGGAGACTGGACGCGCTTTGCCCATCTCGTTGCCCTCACCGCGGCCATCTATGCCACCGGCGTTGTCGCGAGCGTGGGCTACACCCAGACCATGGTGCGCGCGGCGCAGCGGGTGGTCTCTGACATTCGCCGCGACCTACTTGGGCACATCGAGACGCTGCCGCTCTCGTGGTTCGACCGAACGCGCAACGGCGATGTGATGAGCTACTTCACAAACGATGTGGACACCATCTCGGAGGCGCTCAACAACGGCTTTGCCAACATGGTGCAGGCAGCCGTCCAGACCGTGGGAACCATTGTGCTTCTCGTTGCCCTGGATTGGAGGCTCACGCTCATCACGCTGGCCTGCGACGCAATCATCGTGCTCTACGCGCGTTTCTCCGGCAGGCGCTCCAAGCGGCTCTTCTCGCAGCAGCAGCGCACCCTTGGCGCGCTTGACGGCTACGTGGAGGAGATGATCGCTGGGCAGAAGGTCGTGAAGGTCTTCGGCCACGAGGCCGAGAACCTCAAGGGCTTCAAGGCCTTGAACGAGGCCTTGCGCACAAGCGGTACCGGGGCCCAGGCCTACGCATCGACGATGGTGCCGGTGACGGTGGCCATCTCGTACACCAACTACGCCGTGGTAGCCGTTGTGGGCGCCTCGCTTGCCATCGCTGGGCGCATGAGCGTGGGAAGCCTTGCCAGCTACCTGGTCTTTGTTCGCCAGGCAGCCATGCCCATCAACCAGCTCACGCAGCTCGGCAACTTCATGCTCACGGCCCTTGCCGGCGCGGAGCGGGTCTTCTCCGTTATGGAGGAGCCTGCAGAGGTAGACGAGGGCACGATCACGCTCGAGCGCGTGGACGCGGCCGGTGACGCGAAGGATGACGAGAGGTGCCGCATGGCCGCCGGCGCCGCTGGCTGGCAGTGGCGCCGCGAGGACGGCAGCACGGTCCCTCTCGCCGGGGACGTGCGCTTTGGCAACGTCACCTTTGGCTACGAAGAGGGGCAGACGGTCTTGGCAAACCTGACGCTCTTTGCAAAGCCCGGGCAGAAGATCGCCTTTGTCGGCTCCACCGGCGCGGGCAAGACCACCATCACGAATCTCATCAACCGCTTTTACGACGTGCGCGGCGGCGAGATAACCTACGATGGCCTCGATGTGCGCGACATCAAGAAATCCTCGCTTCGCTCGTCTTTGGGCATCGTGCTGCAAGACACCCACCTCTTCCGCGGAAGCATCGCCGACAACATCCGCTTTGGCAGACTCGACGCCACCGACGAGGAGGTGCGCCATGCGGCGCGCGTGGCCAACGCAGACTCGTTTATCTCGCGTCTGCCACAGGGCTATGACACGCTGGTCACCGCCGATGGCGCAAACCTCAGCCAGGGACAGCGCCAGCTCATCGCCATTGCCCGCGCAGCCGTGAGCAACCCGCCCGTCCTCATTCTGGACGAGGCAACCTCGAGCGTGGACACGCGCACCGAGGCGCTTATCGCACGTGGCATGGATGCGCTCATGCGTGGCCGGACAGTCTTCGTGATTGCGCACCGGCTCTCCACCGTGCGCAACGCAAATGCGATCATGGTGCTTGAGCACGGGCGCATCGTGGAACGCGGAACCCATGACGAGCTTCTGGCGCAGCATGGCGAGTACTGGCAGCTGTGGACGGGGGCGCGCGAGCTGGAGTAGAGGCGCAGGTTGGCGCGGCGGACCATCCTCTCGCCCAGCGAACTGGGTGCCCCAGCCGGCGCACGCCAATGACGGGCGCTGACTAGTAGAGAAGCTCGACCCCGAGCTCCTCGCAACGGTCGACCCATTCCTGCGAGGGCCGCTCGTCCGTCACGAGGTAGGAGACTTCCGACAGGCTCACCAAGTCGAGGAAGGCAACGCGATCGAACTTCGTGTGGTCGGCTAGAACCGCAACCCTGTCCGCCGCCTGGATGATGGCACGCTTCACCTGTACCTCGTCCTCGTTGGAGTCGGTGACCCTTCCCGAGAGGTCGAGGGCAGCGCACCCTATGAGGGCAAGGTTGACGTGGAAGCGAAGGATCGACTGGACGGCCGTCTCGCCTTGGAACGCAAGGGTGCTGCTGTTGAACTGACCGCCGCTCGAGATGAGCTCGAAGCCCTGCTCGTTGGCATCGAGAAACGGGACGACCGAGCTCGTGACCACCTTTAGGCTCGGGGCTGCGTCCATCGCGCGCAGGACGCCGAGGGCCGTGCTGCTCGCGTCAACGGCAATAGAGGAGCATCCGTTGGCCAGGTGGGCGGCCTTCAGGGCGATGAGCTCCTTCTCATTGGATTGTCGGGAGCGGCGCTCCATGAAGCGTACGCCGCTCCTGGACACGGTGGAGTTCCAGATGGCCCCACCGTAGACCCTCGTGACAAAGCCTTGCTCCTCAAGCTTGTCCAGGTCACGTCTGACGGTCTCCTGCGTGATTCCCCAGCGGTTGCTCAGGTCAGAGACTGACACCCTGCCCTTTGAGGCATGAATGTAGCTCTTTATCTCCTCTTGTCTCTCGACGCCCCTCATCGTGGCCCCCATGCTCGCCCAAATAGCAATTTCCAACTATTATGAATAATCTAATCTACAAACTTGCACAGAGATTATTCTTGCGAAACGCAGGCGCCAATCAGATAAGTGGAGCTCGGGCACGCCGCCGCGCAAGCCTGGAGGCGCGGGGCTAGGCGTCGTACCTCTCCTTGTCGAGCGTCCCCTCCAGCTTGCTCACGATGACGGCGGTCGCCGCGTCACCCACGACGTTCATGGGCATGACACCCATGCCAGGAACGTAGTTGAGTGCGAGGACCAGGGAGTAGCCAACCAGGCACAGCGGCGTGTTGAGGCCGGCCCCGAGCATGACTACCGAGACGAGCGTCGCCCCGGCGGCGGGAATCGGCGGGGTGCCCATGGAGACCGTGATCGCAATGAGGGCGGCTGTGGCGATGAGGGCGGGCGTCATCTGGATGCCCGCAGCGGTGCCGATGAAGGTGACGGCTATTATCTGCATCGTTGTGGTCCCGTTCATGTTGATGGTCGCACCCGTAGGCAGGACGAAGCTTGCCACGTCCCTCGAGCAGCCGAGCTCGTTGACGCACGTCTCCATGTTGAGCGGCAGCGTCACCGCGGAGGACTGCGTTGCGGCACCGAACAGTGCGATCTTGGCCGACTTGCGGGCGAAGGTGATGGGGTTCAGGCGCGCGACCAGGGCGACCGCAGCTGGGTAGAGCGTAAAGGCGAGAAGGATGCACAGAAGCATCGTGGTCGCAATCCACACCGCCGCAGGGCGCAGGTAGTCGGTGCCATAGACGGCAAGACTTCTCGTGACCATGCAGAAGATGCTCAGGGGTCCGAGCTTCCCCAGAACGAAGTTGACGAAGATCTGGATCAGCTCGTTCAGGCTCTCGAGGAGGTCCTTGATCGGTTTGGCCCTCTCCCCCATCTTCGCCATGCAGACGCCCGCGACAATCCCGATGAAGCACACGGCAAGGACGGAGCCGTTGTCGGACATCGCGGTGAACATGTTCGAGGGGACGATGTTGACGATGATGGAGAGCGGGTTGTATGCGTCGACGAGCTTGGTCTCGACGACCTCGGCCTCCGGCAGGGTGACGGTGAAGCCACCTGACTGGGCGACGAGGTAGGACACGATGCCCGCGACCGTCGCGGCCGCGACGTAGAGGCAGAAGAAGGTGACGAGCATGCGCACGGCGATGCGACCGAGCCTCTCGGGCTGTGCCAGGCTGCAGATGGACAGCGCCAGGGACACGAGGACAACGGGGATGATTGCGACCTGCAGCATGTGCATGAACAACTGGCTGACTATGTAGAACAGGCCGAGCCCATTCGTGCCCGCCTCGCTGGTTATGTCGACGAACAGCGCCTGGTAAATGAGCTTCCAAACATCGCTTCCCGCACCAATCGCACCACGGAGCGCTATGAAGCCGACACCCACGAGGATGCCCAGCAGGACCGCAACGAACATCCGCTGAACGATTGTGAGCTTCTTCCTACCCTGCGACATCTCCGCCACCTCTCTGACTGTCGGATGGGGTGCGCCTCGCCCGTGAAGGTCAAGGCACACCCCACGGCGAACGAACCGTGTGGCGCCGGTGCGGCGCCGCAAAACTACTTGTCGAGCGTCTCCGCCATGTCGCGCATCTTGCGCAGGTCATCGTCGGAGATGACGATGTCGGCGGCACGGGCGTTCATGTCCACCTGGTCAGGCGCGGTCGCACCGGTGAGCAGGTTGACCTCGTCGCCCTGGTTCATGATCCAGGCGAGGCACAGCGTGGGGATGGTGCAGTCGTACTTCTCGCAGAGGGGCCTCCACTCGTCGAGCATGTCGATGACGCGCTCCATGTTGCCCGGCTGCCACCACTTCTTGTTGCCGCGCGCGTTGCCGGGCTCGGGACGGTAGCCCTTGGAGATGGCCCCGGTGAGAAGGCCCTGCTCGAGCGGCGAGTACGCCTGCATGGTGATGCGGTGCTCGCGGCACAGCGGGAGAAGGTCCCTCTCGACGCCGCGCTCGAGGACGTTGTACTTGCCTTGCACCAGGTCGAGCTCGCAGCAGCCCAGGTACTCCTCGATCTGTGGGATGCTCACGTTGGCTGCGCCGATGGCGCGAATCTTACCCTCCTTCTTCAGGTCGTTGAGCGCGCCGACGGTCTCGGGGATAGGCGTCTCGAAGGGCGGCACGGAGGGCCAGTGGGTCATGTAGAGGTCGATGTGGTCGGTGCCGAGGCGCTGTAGGGACTCCTCGACCTCGAGCTTGACCGACTCGGGCGTGAGCAGCTTGTAGAGCTGGCGGTCGCCGACCTTGTTCCAGGCGGTGCCCTTGCGGTTCCAGACGACGCCGCACTTGGTGACGAGGATGACCTTCTCGCGATCGATCCTCTTCAGGGCCTTGCCGACGATCTCCTCGGAGGCGCCGAAGTTGTAGCCGGGGGCAGTGTCGACCATGTTGATGCCCTGGTTGACCGCCTCAATGATGGTGTCGATGGCGTTCTGCTCGCTGGGGCCGCCACTCCAGGCGGGACCACCGCCGATGGCCCAGGTGCCGAGGCCCATCTTGGAGACCTGGATGCCCGAGTTGCCAAGTTCCATGTATCGCATAAACCCCTCCTTCTTGGGGCGGGGCCCACAGTGCCCCGCCAGGGACTTTTCCTAACGCGCGTTCTGCTTGCGGTACCGCTCGAGCGCCTGGTCGAAGACGACCCTGTCGGTGATTCCCGTCGTGGCCCCGACGCTCTGGATCGCGATGGAGGCGGCAACGTTGCCGTACTCTGTGCACTTGCGGACGTCTCTGCCCTCGAGGAGCCCGGTGATGAAGCCCGAGGCAAAGTTGTCACCTGCCCCGGTGGTGTCGATGGGGGTCACGCCACCCATGGCGGGTACGACCATCTGGCCGCAGTCGACACCCTTGACAAAGGCACCGGCACGCCCGATCTTGATGACGGCGTGTTTGACGCCATAGGACAAGATCTTGTCGGCGACGCCCTCGACGGTCTTCTCGCCCGTCATGGCCCGTGCCTCGTCGTTGTTGGGGAAGAAGTAGTCGACGTAGGAGAGGGCCTCGGCGATGTCGTCGAAGGTCTCGCCCAGGCGGGGCTTGATCATGTCGGCGCAGATGGTCATGCCGGCATCCCTCGCAACCTTGAAGATCCTCACGATGGCGTCGTTGTCCAGCCGCGGACTGTTGAAGAAGCTCGCCATGGACAGGACGCGCCCCCTCGGGACAAGACCGAGGCCGATGTCATCGCCGCACAGCTTCCAGAGGCTGCCGTTGCGGTTGGTGACGAACGTTCGCTCGCCGTCTGCCGTGACCAGGCCGACGTTGATGGAGGTATCAACGCCGTCGGCGCGGCGAACTCCCTCGCGGTCGATCCCCTCCCTGTCGCAGTGGCGGATGATGTAGTCGCCAACGGCGTCATTGCCAACGAGGCTGAGAAGCCCGACCCTGCCTCCCAGTCGGGAGATTATCGTCGACTCGTTGATGGCATCGCCGCCAATGGTCATCGAGATCTGCTCGAGGGGGTACGACTCGCTGTCGAAGATGTTCCTGTCGACCGGCTGCAGGGGCACGTCCACGATTGCCGCGCCGACGCAGACAACATCAAGCGTCTTGTCCATTGTGGGCTCCAGTCCTGCTCGCTACCTGAGGTCAGCCTTGTCAGCGTCGCCGAACAGCTCGATCTTGTACTTCGCACGATCCTTCACGGCCTGACGGACGGCACGCTCGAGCTCGAGGAAGGACTTGTCCGTGCTCTTCCTGATGGCACCCATGGCCGCGTCGCACAGCTCCGTGTGAATGTTGATCTTGGCAATGCCGAGCGAGATCGCGGTCTTGATGTCCTCATCACCGATGCCGGAGGCACCATGCAGGACCAGCGGCACGTCGACGGCGTCGCGGCACTTCTCGATGACGTCGAAGCTGATCTTGGGGGTGGCGCTGTAGTGGCCGTGGACGTTTCCGACGGCAACGGCGAGCGAGTCGCAGTCGGTACGCTCGACGAACTCGGCCGCCTGGCTGGGGTCGGTGTAGGCGTAGGCCGCGAGGGCCTCCTCGTAGACGGTCTCGTTGCCAACGTGGCCGAGTTCGGCCTCGACGGGAACCCCAAGAGGGTGGAAGTAGTCGACGGCCATCTTGATCTCGGCGATGTTGTCCTCGAAGGACATGGCCGAGGCGTCGCGCATGACGGAGTTCATGCCGTGGGTGTAGGCGTTCTTGATGATGTCCATGCTGCGGCCGTGATCCCAGTGGGTGATGACGGGGACCTTGGCCTCCTTGGCCATGGCAAGCATCATCCAACAGAAGTCCTCGAAGACCGTATTGCCCACGAAGCCGGTCCCGAAGGAGATGATGATGGGCGCGTTCTCCTCCTCGGCGGCGTCGATGACGCCCATGAGCATCTCGGCGTTCCAGACGTTGAAGTGCGGAATCGCGAACTGGCCGTCCTTGGCCTTGTTCTCCCAGTACTTGATGTTGGCAAGCATACTGTTCCTTCCAGGTTCGTGTCTTGTGTTTGCTGGCTGCGCAGGGAAGAGGTCTACTCGCAGCCGGGGGTCCCGGCGACCTTGACGACGCCCTTGACCATGTCGGCCTTCCTCTTGGGGTCGATGGCCTCGGTGAACGCCCGCTGGACGTCCCTGTAGTCGTAGACGTTGGTAACCATGGACTTGACGTCGAACTTCCCGCTGGCAATCGCCTCGATGGTGCGGGGGAAGTCATTGCAGTAGCGGAAGGACGTCTGGATGACGACCTCGCGGTTGATCTTGAGGAAGTCGATGGGCACGGGCTTGCTCTGGGTGCCGACCATCATGATCTTGCCACCGCGGGCGACGATCTGGATGGCCTGCTGCGCGAGGAAGCCGGAGCCCGAGCACTCGAATACGAGGTCGACGCCGTGGTCGCCGAACTTCTCGTCAGAGCGCAGGTATTTGACGATGTCGGTGCCCTTGCCGTTAATGACTTCCTTTGCGCCGAGCCTCTTGGCAAGCTTGAGCTTGGAGGGGATGACATCAACGACCGTGACGTCGGTCGCGCCGAGGCTCAGGCAGGCCTGCAGCGTCATGAGGCCAATCGTGCCGCCGCCGAGGATGACGATGTGGCTGCCGAGGCTGGCGCCACCGAGGATGGCGGCGTGCATGCCCACCGCGGCGGGCTCGACGAGCGCAGCCTCCATGGTGCTCATGCCCTCGGGGACATGGTAGGTCCACTCGGCGGGATGCACCATGTACTGGCAGAGCGCGCCGCGGTAGTTGGGCTGCGTTGCCATGAAGTCGACGTCGGGGCAGATGTTGTAGCGCCCCTCGCGGCAGTAGCCGCACGTCCCGTCGGGCACTCCGGGCTCGATGAGGACCTTGTCGCCGGGCTTGAACTCGGTGACGTCAGCGCCAACCGCGGCGACCTCTCCGGCGACCTCGTGGCCGAGGCCGATCACCTGGTTGGGGTCCTTGGGCGGAATGAAGGGGCCAAACTCGAAGCCGTGGATGTCGGAGCCGCACATGCCAACGTACTCGACCTTGAGCAGGATGTCGTTGGGGCCAGGCGTGGGGACGGGCGTCTCGCAAATCTCGAATCGCTTCGGCTCCACGAGGATTGCCTTGCTGTTCTTCATTGTGATCAACACTTCCTAGGGTCTTGTGGTCTTTGGGGTGCGCTCGTGCTACTCGACGTCACCGATGGACTCGACGGACTCCCCACGCGTCTCGATGCCCAAGGCGGCGACCGCGATCGCGATGATCACGGCGACGATGGCGAGGAGGACGAAGACGTAGCTGGAGTTGGCGGCCGCGAGCGAGGTGACCAGGAACGGGAAGAAGACGTTGCTCAGACGGCCCATGGCGTTGCAGAAGCCGGAGCCGGAGAGCTTGGCCGAGGTGGGCCACATCTCGGGCACGTAGACGGCGGACGCATAGCAGACGTACATGTAGATGACCGTGTTGAGCAGGAACGTGAGGGCGATGAGGCCGTTCATGTCGACGAGGCGAAGCTGCGTGGCAGCGCCAGTCGCAATGCCGAGGGCTGCCATGCCCGAGAGCAGCAGGACGCCCATGACCTTGCGTGGGACGCGGTCGATGACCAGCGACGCGATGAAGATGCCGAAGGGGGCGCCGAACAGGCCGAACATGGTCATGAACTGCGAGGTCGACGTATTGTAGCCAAGGCCGACGAGAAGCGACGGCATCCAGGTCATGAGTGTGTACTGGATGGTGTTCATTCCGATGAGCACCAGGGAGCCGACGATGGTGCGGCGCATCAGCTTGCCGTGGAACAGGGCGGAGTACGGAAGGCTCTTGACCTTCGCGGGCTCCTCGGTGACAGGCGGCAGGGGCTTGCCGGTGGACGCCTCAATCTCCTTCTCGATCTTGGTGAGGATGGCGTCAGCCTCTTCGACGCGACCCTGAGACTCGAGCCAACGCGGAGACTCGGGGAACTTGGAGGCGATGAGAAGCGATGCGATGATCGAGAGCGCGGAGGGAATCATGAACTGCACGCGCCAGTTCATGCTCATGGAGAGGCCCGAGCTGATGAGGATGAAGCCGATGAGGTTGGCGATGGGATGCGCCCAGTTGCCGATGAAGGAGGTGCGGCTGGACCACGTGCCGCGGTTGCGGCCGGGGACGTACTCGGTGAAGCCCGCGAACAGCACGACGAGCAGCGCACCGAGGGCGAAGCCCTGGACGAATCTGCAGACGTAGAGCACCTGGACGTTGGGTGCGAACGCGGCGCCAAGCATGACGAGGATGTGGAGCGCCTCGTACACCAGGATGGACTTCTTGCGGCCGATCCTGTCACCGATGGGGCCGCCGACCAGGGCACCGAAAAGCTGGCCCAAGGTGTAGACGGTTCCCCACATGGCGAGGAGCGTGGTGCCCGATTGGAGCCAGTGGACCTCGTTCAGAAGGATGTTCTGGACGGAGCCCGAGATTGCGTTCGACCAGCACACGAGCAGTGCGAACGCGACGATGAGCCACATCTTGACGTGCCAGCTCGAGTTGGGCAGACGATCGAGCCTCGCACCGATGTTTGCCCCCTTGATTTCGTTCATTCCTTCTCTCCGTTCTTGCCTTTGTCTGTTTCCTGCGGGGACACATCCCTACGAGCGAACGGCGTCCCTCAGTGCGGAGTTGACCTCGCCCTGCATCACGTCCCAGGCGCGCTCGATGTCAGCGTCCTTGTTCCAGAGCGCCGGGGGACCGAGTACGACCACGTCGGCGCCGGCCTCGTACAGCGGCCGGTAGACATCACCGTTCATGGAGCCGTCAGCCTCGATGAGGAAATCGAGGCCCATCTGGCGGCGCCAGTCGGCGAGCGTGCGAATCTTGTCGTACATCTGCTCGATAACCCTCTGGCCTGTGTAGCCCGCGTCAACGATCATGACCGTCACCTTCGAGAGGAGGGGCAGGTAGTGCCTGATGCCCTCGAGCGGCGCGGCGGGGTTGAGGGCGACGCCCGCCTTGCAACCCAACGAGATGATTCTGTTGATGGTCACGAACGCGTCGCTCTCGATGCAGTCTGTGTGCGGTGTGATGTAGGTCGCACCCGCCCTTGCGCACTCCTCGATAATCCACTGGGGATGCCTGACCATGAGGTGGGCGTCCATGGGGGTGGTGGTCCTCCCCTTCAGTGCGGCCATGAAGTCCGGGCCGATGCTGTAGGTCTTGACATAGTTTCCATCCTTGATGTCGATGTGGAAGAAGTCCGCGCGTCCGTCGATGAACTCGACCTGGCGTGCGAAGTCAAATAGGTCACAGCAACCCATCGACGGTACGAGCAAGAGCCTCTTTTCCATGGCGTTGCCTCCCTGTCGCTCGTGGCGAGCTGACACCCCGTGGCCGCTAGTCGAAGTCGTAGTCGTCGGCATAGTCCTTCTCGCCGAACTCCTTGGCGTCCTTGTCATCCTCGTCGTAGTGGAAGACGACCTTGACGGCGGACTTGTCGGCCATGGCCTTGAAGCCCTCGCGCCACTGGGAGAGACCCATGCGGTGCGTGATCATCGGCTGCATCATCACGGCACCGGACTTGATGAGGCGGATGCACTCACGCCAGGAGGTGGAGTCGTAGGCCTGGTGGCCGATGATGCTCTTGTTCCACTCGG
>NZ_DBHHPX010000049.1:0-13881 GCF_057241865.1 Tractidigestivibacter sp. | reverse complement strand
GAGAAGTCGGAGGCTGGCCCACCTTTGCCACTTGACAAGTCTATCTACATATCAGACGGTAGCCCCCCATCGGAGATAGGGTAAAAGCAACCCTCGGCCTGGCCCCACGCCACAAGGAGATCCCATGCACACGCCCAAGCTCATTGCCAGTGACATCGACGGCACCATGCTCATCAACTGGGCACCGCGCTTCTCGCCGCAGATGCTGGGGCTTGTCGAGCGCATCGTGGATGCGGGCATCGCCTTTGTCCCTGCGTCCGGCCGGCAGTACACCAACCTGCAGCGGCTTTTTTCGCCCGTTGCCGATCGCATCTCGTATGTGTGCGAGAACGGCGCGCTTGCCATCACGGGCGGCGAGCTGGCCTATAGGGCCACGATGGACGATGGCCTTGCGCACGAGATCATCGAGGACATGTTGTCCGACCCCGGTTGCGAGCCCGTAGTCTCGGGGATGAGGACGGTCTACGTGCGAAGTGGCGCGCCCGAACTGGTGGACCATCTCACCAATGTGACCGGCTACAACGTGACCGAACTCGCCGACGTCACGCAGGTTCCCGAGCCGTTTATGAAGGTCTCGGCGTATTGCACCGATGGGGTCCCGCGCGAGAAGCACTGGCATGAGCGCTTTGGCGGGCGTTGCTCGGTCAAGGTCTCGGGGTTGCAGTGGCTTGACCTGGTACCCAACGGGGTCGACAAAGGGGTGGCCTTGTCGGCGCTGGCCGATCGCCTGGGCATTGACGCCGCTGACTGCATGGTCTTTGGCGATGCCGAGAACGACATGGAGATGCTCAGGTGGGCGGGCTGCCCCATTGTGGTGGAGTCCTCGCAGCCGTCGGTGCTGCCTCTGGGGCGCTATCGCACCGATACCGTTGAGCACGCGTTCGAGCGCATCCTCAGTGGGCGAGGTTTCGTCTGGTAGGTGAGGCAGATGCGGGTACGGGCTGGGTGCCGCGTCGCTGCCCCGCGCGGAAGGCAGGCCCCCTGCTCCTCCTTCGCATCGTCACACATTCGTATACGAATGTGTGACGCGTGCTGGTCGCAACACAAACGTCGACGAACGTGTAGCGGGATGCGGCCCTCGTCGGATGAGACAAGGGGACGGTCCCCCTGTCTCTCACGTTAAGAGACTGCAAACTGAGTGTCGGTAACGTGTAACCTTGCAGTGGGAATGCCGTGTTTGGTTGCATCAGGTATGATGCTTTGGCCAACAATCGAAAGGTGACGCCCACATGGTCAGCTTCTCCCAGTTCGTCGCGGCCGTCCAGACCAGTCCGTTCCTCGCCTTGGTCATGGTCCTCGTTATCGGGACCATCCTCGTGAATGGTGCGACGGATGCTGCGAATGCCATCGCCGAGCCCGTGGGCACGCGCGCCATTGGCGTCAACCAGGCCATCGCGATGAGCGTGGTGTGCAACTTCGTGGGTCTTATCGGCATGACGCTCATCTCCACGGCCGTCGCCAACACCATGAGCGGCATGGTCGACTTTGGCGGAGACACCCATGCTGCCCTCATTGCCCTTGCGGCGGCAACCGTAGGCATTGTGACTTGGGCATCCATCGCTTGGGTCTTTGGCATTCCCACATCCGAGAGCCACGCGCTCATCGCGGGACTCACCGGTGCCGCGCTCGCTGTGCACGGCGGGCTCGATGGCGTGAACATGAACGAGTGGATCAAGGTCGTCTACGGTCTCATCCTCTCGTCGGTTTTGGGCTATGGCGCTGGTTGGGCAATCGCCAGGGTAATCCCTGTGATCTTTCGCCAGTCGGACCGACGCCGCATGAATAACATCTTCAAGAAGTGGCAGGTCGTTGGTGCTGCCGGCATGGCAACCATGCATGGTGCCCAGGACGGCCAGAAGTTCATGTCCACCGCCATGATGGCCGTGCTCCTCTCGCAAGGCATGTCAGTCGACGGTGCGCAGTTCCCCCTGTGGATTGAGGTTCTCTGCGCTGCTGCCATGGCCATCGGCACCGCTATCGGCGGCAAGCGCATCATCAAGAGGGTCGGCATGGAGATGGTCTCGCTCGAGCAGTACCAAGGCTTTGCCGCCTCGGTGAGCGCGACGGCGTCGCTGCTTCTTGCGACCCTCACGGGCCTTCCGGTCTCGACCACCCACACTTCCACGGCTGCCATGATGGGCGCCGGTGCCGCCAAGAACGTCCGCTCCGTCAACTGGGGCGTTGCCAAGGAGATGGTCCTTGCCTGGGTATTCACGTTCCCTGGCTGTGGCCTCATTGGATTTCTGCTCACCAAGCTCTTTCTCGTCGTGTTCTAAGGAGAACCCATGCCCCGTGCCAAAAAAGAGGACGTCTTCTACACCCTGCTCAAGGACTTTGCCGCACGCATTGAGGACGCGGCCGTGGAGTATGCGATGATCATCACCGGCTTCCCCGAGACCATCTCGGAGATTCCGCAGATGAAGGTCTTCGAGAACAAGTGCGACGAGAAGGTCAAGCACATCATGGAGGAGCTCTACTCGTCCTTCGTGACGCCCATTGAGCGCTCGGACATCGATGACCTTGCGCTTGCCATGGATGACATCGTGGACTACATGAACAGCATCTCCTCGGGGCTGGACCTCTTCAACGTGAACGAGATGCGCAAGGAGGGCCCACAGATGGCCAACCTCACGCTCACGGCCGTCAAGGACATTCGCATCATGATTGACCACCTGCCCGACTACAAGAAGGACCCGCTGGTCATGGAGAAGGCCATTGCCGTGGGCCACATCGAGGACGAAGGTGACCTGGTCTACCAAAATGCCCTGCGCCGTCTGTTCCTGGAGGAGCCCAGCGGCCGCTATACCGTTACCTGGACGCGCCTCTTCGACCAGATGGAGAACCTGCTCGATGCGTGTGACAACACGGCTGGCGTCGTGCGCTCCGTGGTGCTCAAGGGCGCGTAGCGCGAGAGGGACGCGGGGTGCGGAAGCCTCACGCCGCCAAGCGAGCGTTTTTCGAAAGCCGCCTGTTTGGCGCAGGCGGCTCTCTTCTTGTGGCAGTGGTGGGATTGTACGTACGCACGACTGGGCCGCTCTGCCGCGGGAGACCATCCGGGGGGCCTGGTTGGCGAGAAGTTCCACTTGTGCGTACGCTCAACCCGACCTCTCTGACAGGGTCTGTGCGTCTCCCCAGTTGGCTGGGAGGGACCTGGCGGCAAATGGGGTTGGTGCGTACGCACGACCGGACTTTTCTGCCAGACGGACCCCGTTATGGGTCCGAAATGTCAAAAATCCAGGGTTCTGCATACGCAGATCAGGTGGTTCTTGCCATCCGTCGCCACCGGCGCCGTCGTAGCTGCCGCCACCGGTCCTGTCATAGCTGCGGCGGCAGGTGCCGCCCCATCTGCCTTTCTCAAGAACTGTCTTGTCAGATGGCAAGACAGAGTTCATACTGTCGCACCAGCGACCATGGCTACCAAGGGGGCATCGTGGGGGAAGACCAATCCGTGCGGCGTGACGAGAAGGGTGCGCTTGCCGAGCGCGTGACGCAACTCAAGCGCGAGAGGGGGGCTGTGGTCCTCGCGCACTACTACGTTCCGGCCGAGACGCAGCGCATGGCCGACTACGTTGGCGACTCGTTCTACCTGGCACGTCTCGCCAAGACCCTCGATGCGCCCACCGTCGTGCTGTGCGGGGTATCGTTCATGGCCGAGAGCGTGAAGCTGCTCAGCCCGGCGCGCCACGTTCTCATGCCGGAGCCGGCGGCAGACTGTCCCATGGCCCATATGGTGCGCCGCGAGGACGTTGACCGCGTGCGCGCAGAGGTGCCAGACCTTGCCGTCGTGGCCTACGTCAACACCACAGCCGAGGTCAAGCGCTGGGCCGACGTCTGCGTGACCTCCTCCAACGCAATCAAGGTGGTGCGTAAGCTGCCCCAGGAAAACGTCCTTTTCATTCCCGACATGAACCTTGGCCGCTATGTGGCCGAGCAGGTGCCCGAGAAGCACGTGATCCTGAACCGTGGCTACTGCCCCACGCACAACAGGATCGGCCTCGGCGAGGTCGAGGCGCTGGAGGTGGCGCACCCCGACGCCTTGGTCCTGGCGCACCCAGAATGCACCCGCGAGGTACTCGACGAGGCGGACTTCATCGGCTCCACCAAGCAGATCATCGAGCGCATAGCCGCAGGTGAGGAGCGAGAGTTCATCGTGCTCACAGTGGTGGGCGTCGCCGCGGAGATCACGCGGCGCACCGAGGGCCAGGACAAGCGCATCTTCTTCCCCGAACCAGCACCCATATGTCCCAACATGGACATGGTCACTCCCGAGAAGCTCGTGGCCTGCCTGGAGAACATGTCAGGGGAAGTGGCGCTGCCAGAAGACCCTCGGCGTGCCGTTGGGCCGCTCGAGCGCATGCTCGAGCTGGCGGGGAGGTGACCTGCATGGCAGGTGCTGCCATGGCAGAGATGTCGGCGCGGGCGATGAGAGAGACCGCGGCCACAGAGCCGCCGCTCGCGAGTGACGTGGTCATTGCGGGTTGTGGCGTGGCCGGGCTCTACGCAGCGCTCAACCTGCCGCGTGCGCTGCGCGTGACTATGGTCTGCAAGGAGGACCTCGAGAGCTGCGACTCGATGCTTGCACAGGGCGGCATCTGCGTTATGCGCGACTACGACGACTACGACTCGTGGTTCGACGACACCATGCGCGCCGGTCATGGCGAGTGCCGAGCCGAGAGCGTGGACACCATGATCTGGTCGAGCCGCGACGTGATTGCGGACCTCGTGCGCCTGGGTGTGGAGTTTGATCGCACGCCCGATGGCGGCTACGACTACACCCGCGAGGGAGCGCACTCGCGTCCGCGCATCCTCCACCACGCCGACGTCACTGGCAAAGAGATCACGACCAAGCTGCTGGCGCAGGTGCGCAAGCTCTCCAACGTCGGGGTCCACGAGTACGTGTGCATGGACGACCTCCTGGTCGAGAACGGCGCCTGCGTGGGCATCGTGGCGCATGGCGAGCACGGCAAGCGCTCGGAGCTTCGCACACGCGACGTCATTCTCGCCACGGGCGGCGTTGGCGGCCTCTACGAGCGCTCGACCAACTTCCCCTGTCTCACGGGTGACGGCTGCCGGGTGGCCGCGGCCCATGGCGTGACGCTTGACCACATGGACTACGTGCAGATTCATCCAACCTCGCTCTACACCGACAAGCCCGGGCGCGCCTTCCTCATCTCCGAGAGCTGCCGTGGCGAGGGCGCCGTCCTTCTCAACGCTGCGGGCGAGCGCTTCTGCGACGAGCTTCAGCCCCGCGACGTTGTCTCAAAGGCCATCTATGCCCAGATGGAGAGCGAGGGCTCGCGCTACGTACGCCTCTCGTTCGAGCGCGTGAGCGAAGACGTGATCTGCGGGCACTTTGCCAACATCTGGCAGCACTGCCTCGAGGAGGGCTACGACATTCGCCGCGAACCCATTCCGGTAGTGCCCGCGCAGCACTATCTCATGGGTGGCATTCACGTGGGCGCACACTCAGAGACCACGCTGCCGCACCTCTATGCGGCGGGCGAGACAAGCTGCAACGGCGTGCATGGCGCAAACCGGCTGGCGAGCAACTCGCTCCTCGAGAGCCTCGTCTTCTCCCGGCTTGCAGCACGCGACATCGTACGAGAAAGGCATGCCGCATGAACTCGGTAACGCTTAAGCTCCAGGCCGAACCTTTGATTCTCTCGGCCCTTCGCGAGGACATCACCAGCGAGGACGTCACCACAGCGTCTGTGATAGGGGAGAAGGCCATAGGGGAGGTCCGCCTCATTGCCAAGGAGGACGGCGTCATCTGCGGGCTGGATGTGTTCGCCTGCACGTTTGAGCTGCTTGATCCTACGGCTACCTGCGAGTTTTCGGTTACAGAAGGGGAGGGCGTCTCCGAGGGGCAGGACCTGGGCTTCGTGCGTGCCCACGTGCGTGCGCTTCTCTCCGGCGAGCGTGTGGCGCTTAACTTCCTGCAGCGCATGAGCGGCATAGCGACGGCGGCGCGGAGGATGTCGGCCCTCTTTGCGGGCACCAAGACGCGTTTGGTGGACACGCGCAAGACCTGCCCCAACATGCGCGTCTTCGAGAAGGAGGCCGTGCGCGTGGGGGGTGCCGGCAACCACCGCTACAACCTTTCCGATGGCGTGCTGCTCAAGGACAACCATATCGATGCCGCCGGCGGGGTGGCCCAGGCCGTTGCCGCCGCGCGGGCCTATGCGCCCTTCGTACGCAAGATCGAGGTAGAGGTCGAGACAATCGAGCAGGTTCGTGAGGCGGTGGCAGCCGGAGCGGACATCATCATGCTTGACAACATGAACCTGGATGCCATGCGCGAGGCCATCCGCGTGATTGACGGGGCTGCCGAGGTGGAAGTCTCGGGCAACGTCACGATGGAGCGCGCCGCCCACCTTGCAGACCTGGGCGTGGATTACGTCTCGTCCGGCGCGCTGACCCACTCTGCGCCCATTCTCGACCTCTCGCTTAAGCACCTCACGGTGACCTCGAATCCATGCTAGGCTAAGGTGCATGGGCGGAGAAGATCGTAGAGCAAAGATCGTCGCGCTCCTCGACAGCGCCGGGGAGCCAATTTCTGGTGGCCAGCTGGCGGGCGAACTTGGCGTAAGCCGGCAGGTCATCGTGCAGGATATCGCGCTCCTCAGGCGTAGTGGCATTGAGGTTGAATCCACACATCGCGGCTACGTGGTGCGCAGGAGCGACGTGCCGCGGCGCATCTTCAAGGTGCGCCATTCGGAGGAGCAGATAGAAGACGAGCTCAACCTTATTGTCGACTTGGGAGGCACCGTTGAGGACGTGGTGGTGAACCACCGCACTTACGGGGTGATCTCTGTGTCGCTCAACGTCTCGAGCCGTCGAGACGTGGCCCGCTACCTGGCAGAGATTGCATCAAGCAGGTCGACACCCCTCTCGCGCGTGACGTCCGGGTATCACTTCCACCACGTGAGCGCCCCAACCGAGGAGGCGCTGGACGAGATTGGCGCGGCGCTTGCGGAGCGTGGGTTCCTGGTGGACCGCCTACCGTACGAGACCGTGAAGTGAGAGCGCAACGCGTGCCGACCGCGGTGGATGCCGATAAGCTACGGCCTGCGTTGCGAATCATGGCGTACGAGGCGACCCCTCGCTCCACCGTGTAGGTGCCAGCCTCCTTTGTTACAAGCTACGCAACGATTGCGGCCGGCTGGTTCTACCGTCCTACTCTGGTTAAACACGCACTCGTGCCTGAGAGTGCGAGCTGGATGAGAGGGGAATGCCAATGGAGAAGAAGGACATCGACTGGGGTAGCCTCGGGTTTACGTACGCACACACCGACTATAGCTACATCTCGAACTACAAGGACGGTGTCTGGGACGAGGGCACGCTTACGCCCGACCACACCGTCACGCTCTCCGAGTGCGCCGGGCTCCTTCACTACTGCCAGGAGGTCTTCGAGGGACTCAAGGCATATACCACGAGGGATGGCGACATCGTCTGCTTCCGCCCGGACCAGAATGCCGAGCGCATGTACAACTCCGCCAAGCGCATCTGCATGCCGCCGTTCCCCAAGGACCGCTTCGTGAAGGCCGTCGAGGAGGTCGTCAAGGCGAATGCCGCCTACGTTCCGCCCTTTGGCTCCGGTGCCACCCTCTACATCCGTCCGTTCATGTTTGCGACCGGCGACGTCATTGGCGTGAGGCCTGCCGACGAGTACCAGTTCCGCATCCTCGTGACGCCCGTTGGTCCGTACTACAAGGGTGGCGTCAAGCCCGTCAAGCTGCAGGTCTCCAAGTTTGACCGCGCAGCACCTCACGGCACCGGCAACATCAAGGCCGGCCTCAACTACGCCATGAGCCTCTATCCCAGCGTCGAGGCCCACAGCAAGGGCTATGCCGACAACATGTTCCTCGACCCCAAGACCCGCACCTACGTTGAGGAGTCCGGCGGGGCAAACATCCTCTTCGTCAAGGAGGACGGCACCCTCGTCGTGCCGCAGTCCTTCACCGACTCGATCCTGCCCTCCGTCACGCGCCGCTCTCTGGTCGACGTTGCCGAGAAGATGCTTGGCATGAAGGTCGAGCAACGCCCGGTCAAGTTCCAGGAGATCCTAGACGACGAATTTGTCGAGGCTGGCATGTGCGGTACCGCTGCTGTCATCTCACCCGTGGGTGAGGTCGACAACGATGATGTCCACTACGTCTTCAAGAGCGGCATGGAGAACGTCGGCCCCGTCATGAAGAAACTCCGCGAGACGCTCACCGGCATCCAGTCCGGCGAGGTCGAGGATCAGTTTGGGTGGGTCCACAAGATCTGCTAGTCACCCGCTACGTTAGCCGAGGCCCCTGTTCCCTACGAGAAGTGCGCTGCGCGAAACTTCTCTTCGGGAACAGGGGCCTCGGCGTATCTGGCGAGCTGGCAGGGACAACGGGGGGTTGCCGCCGGGGGCCAACGAGACGACAGCTGACAAAAGCGGCTCTGGCCGCTGTTATGTGTCTGAAGACGTCTCAACAGGCCGGGGCGCGGGACCAAGGGCCATCGAACATCGAGCCGTTGATGGCCTGGGTAGTCGATAAAACCGTCTCTGGTCAGCTCACTATTCTCTATGGGAGGATTCTGGCCCCGCTCAAGCCGAAGAGCCGTGAACTTGAAGCCTCGATATCCAAGCCATCCGGGAGAGGGTAGAAAGGCTGCCCTTGGACGTGTTCCGGGAGACGCTTGTCAACGTAATGGCGTTTCCTACTGCTGGCCGCAGATCAGTAATCTAGCCCATTCGAGAAGGCCGTCGGACTCGTAGCAGACGAGCTCTTGCCACTGTCCGCCGTATACAAGCGCATCCCCTGCGCCCTGTCCTGCCTTGGGGCGGGAGCCGTTCTTCCGATTTCCGCCCACATGCTCTGGCATGAGGAAGGGATGGGGGATCCATCTGCTTCTCGTCATGCCCTTCTTTGTCAGTACGCGATCCTTGGAAAAGTCAAGGGTGCCGTAGCCAGGGAGTTCGGGGGCAAAGCTCAGCCGTTGGGTGGGGATGTATAGAGTGTTGTTGCTGTTGTCGAGTTTGCCAGGCTGTGCGTGCGGATGCCAGTAGTACTGGCGTATCTCCCTGGGATCGGTGAGGATGCTGCCGATTTCCATGTAACCCCATACAACCTGGAGGTCAGAGTAGCGATACCAGTCGTCGAGGTTGCTGCTGCGAAAGTCGCGACCCTTGCTCATGTATCGCAGGGTTCCGTCCCTGGTTCGTGCAGCGCCCCTGAACCACCCAAAGAACAGGAAGAGATCTCCCTTCGTGACGCCAGCGTTATAAAGCTGCTTTTGCGCCTTTCCCGTCTGCCCAAACGCGGGTTTCCATCCTTGAGGCCGCTCCCGGCGTTCTCCCTCGCGAATATCGGGGTCGACGTGGCACTTGGGCGTCTTGCCCTTGGCTTTGAGAGACGAGAGAATCTGGTCATATCCCATTCCGTCGTATTCGAGCTCGGCGTACGAGTCACGGGCATCGCTGTCTGGGATGGGGAGCGAGAGAAGCGTGCCCGAGAGGTCGCTTGTGTCCTCAAAGAATATCGGGCTGGCTACGCCTCCTGCGTTGCTGTCAAACCCCTTGCGTGAGAGGATGACCTTCCTGTCGGAGGTGGGGACGATTTCCTCGTACTCGTCTTTCGTAGATTTGCGCTTGCTCATCAACATCCATCCTTCTGGTTGAGCACTCAGATCGAACCATCCATACAAGGCGCTTCGGAGGGCGTCAAGCGCCTATCGGCGGACGTCTCCGGGGGGCTGTCGTGAACCCGCTCTCCGTAAGGGAGAAGGTCCGAGCCCGTGCGCGGCGGCTTGCAGAAACGTATGGCAGGGATGCGCCATCCGACCTTCTTTTGGGCGAGCGTGTGCTCGACCCCATCGAGCGGCTCCTTAACGACCCCACTTCCCAATCGGGGGACATCAACCATCCGTTTGAGAGCCCCTACATCGACAAGAATGGAGTCTGCTATGCAAACCCCAAGCACCATCTCAAGACACTGTATAAAGTGAGGCCTCGGGTGATGCTAACGCCGTGACCATTTTTGCGCCTGTTTCCAAGATGTTCTATCATATAAGTTAGATAAAACTAACTTATGAAGGGACTCCTATGGCAAAGAAGAGACAAGGGGACCTGTCCGCCCTCCTCGGCTATGCCGGCGAGCGACGAGGCCTAACCTTTTTGGGGCTCACGCTTTCCGCCATCGCCATGGCCGCAGGGATGGTTCCCTACATCTGCATTTGGCTGGTGGTACGCGATCTGGTGGCCGTTGCGCCCGACTGGGGCTCGGCAGGTGCCATCGCCGGGTACGGCTGGGTGGCGTTCGCCTTCGCGGTTGCGGGCATCGTCGTATACTTCGGTGCGCTCATGTGCACACACCTGGCGGCGTTCCGCACGGCCTCCAACATCCGCAAGCAGGGCATGGCACATCTGATGGAGGCGCCGCTCGGCTACTTCGACAGCAATGCGAGCGGGCTGATACGCAACCGTCTGGACGGCGCTTCCGCCGAGACCGAGACGCTGCTCGCGCACAACCTGGCCGACATCGTGGGTACCGTGACGATGTTCGTTGCCATGCTCGTGCTCATGTTCGTGTTCGACTGGCGTATGGGCGTCGCATGCCTCCTCGCCGCCGTCATCTCCGTTGCCGCGATGTTCTCCATGATGGGCGGCAAGAACGCCGAGCTCATAGCGGAATACCAGGCATCGCAGGACCGCATGAGCAAGGCGGGCACGGAATACGTGCGTGGCATCCCCGTGGTGAAGGTGTTCCAGCAGACGGTGAACTCCTTCAGGGCTTTCAAGGAGGCCATCGACGACTACAGCGCGAAGGCGAGGTACTATCAGGGCTCCATCTGTCGGATTCCCCAATCGATCAACCTCACCTTCACCGAGGGGGCGTTCGCCTTCCTGGTGCCCGTTGCCCTACTCCTGGCGCCGAAGGCACTCGCCTCGGGCGACCTTGCGGGCTTTGTGACGAACTTCGCCTTCTACGCGGTGTTCTCCGCCATAATCTCGACGGCACTGGCAAAGATCATGTTCGCAGCGGGTGGCATGATGCTCGCCAGCACGGCGCTCGATCGCATCCGGCCCGTGATGGACGCGCCGGTTCTCGACGTTGCGCAAAGCCCCGACATGCCGCAGGGGAACGGTATCGCATTCAAGGATGTGAGCTTCACCTACGAAGGTGCGTCAGAGCCAGCCCTCGACCACGTCTCGTTTACGGTTGAGCCGGGACAGACCGTGGCCCTCGTCGGACCCAGCGGCGGCGGCAAGACCACTGCCGCGAGCCTGATTCCACGCTTCTGGGACGTGACCAGTGGCACCGTGGAGGTGGGCGGCGTCGACGTGCGCAAGGTCGACCCACACGTGCTCATGGATCAGGTGGCCTTCGTGTTCCAAGATAACCGGCTGTTCAAGACGTCGATCTTGGAGAACGTCCGTGCGGCGCGCCCCGAGGCCACGCGCGAAGAGGTCGAGGCGGCTCTCGCTGCAGCGCAATGCGAGGGCATCATCGCGAAGCTGCCACAGGGCATCGACGCGAAGATTGGAACGGGAGGTACCTACCTTTCCGGCGGCGAGCAGCAGCGCGTCGCCCTGGCCCGTGCCATATTGAAGGACGCGCCCATCGTGGTACTCGACGAGGCGACCGCCTTTGCCGACCCCGAGAGCGAGGTGCTCATACAGAAGGCCTTCGCCGCGCTGATGCGAGGCCGCACCGTCGTCATGATTGCGCATCGGCTGTCCACGGTGGTGGGCGCCGACAAGATCGTCGTGCTCGACGACGGCTCCGTAGCCGAAGAGGGCACGCACGATGAGCTGGTGGCTGCGGGCGGTCTGTACGCTCGCATGTGGGCCGACTACAACAAGGCCGTCCAATGGCAGGTCTCGACCGATGGAGAGGCTTAAACATGCTGTTCGACAAGAAGTTCCAGCGCAAGTTCGCGCTATCGGACGAGGGCGTGACCACCGTGAAGAAGGGGACGCTGTGGACCGTGATTGTGAACTTGGTGGTCATGGGCGGCATGGGAATCCTCTACCTGCTCATGATGCGGTTCATGGACACGCTCGTAGACGGGAGTCCCCTACCAGGCATCCCCCTGTTCCTCCTCGGTACCCTCGCGTTCCTCGTTCTTAGCTTCGTCACGCACTACCAGCAGTACCGGGTGACGTACGGTCTGGTCTACGAGGAGGTGAAGGCCATGCGCATCGGGTTGGCCGAACGGCTGCGCAGGCTGCCCTTGAGTTTCTTCGGCAGGCGCGACCTGGCCGACCTCACCGAAACAGTCATGGGCGACGTGAACCGCATGGAGCACGTGTGGTCCCATGTGCTGGGCTACCTCTACGGCAGCTACGTCTCCACCGCCACCATCGCCGTCGTGCTACTCGCGATGGACTGGCGGCTGGCCATCGCGTGCCTGTGGGGAGTGCCCGTGGCCTTCGCGCTACTGTTCGGCAGCCGGAAGATGGCCGAGCGCAATGCCGAACGCACCAAGGCGGCGGCCCTGGAGGTCTCCGATGGAATCCAGGAGGCGCTCGAGAACATCCGCGAGATTCGCGCCACAAACCAGGAGCAGCGCTTCCTTGATACGCTGAACGCCAGGATCGACGCGCACGAGCGCACGATGATCAAGGGTGAGCTGGCGACAGGCCTGTTCGTGAACGGTGCGAGCGTGATCATGCGGCTGGGCGTTGCCACGACCATCCTGGTGGGGGCGAACCTGATCGTGTCCGGCCAGGTCGACTTCATGACGCTGTTCCTGTTCCTGCTGGTCATCACGCGCGTCTACGCACCCTTCGACCAGAGCCTGGCCCTGATTGCGGAGGTGTTCCTCTCGCAGGTTTCTGCCGATAGGCTCATGCAAATCTATGACACGCCAACGGCCGAGGGCGTGATGACGTTTGAGCCCGCAGGCCACGACATCGTGTTCAAGAACGTGGGTTTCGCCTACGACAACGAGCAGGTGCTCAAGGCCGTGAGCTTTACCGCGAAGGAAGGCCAGGTGACCGCACTCGTGGGCCCCAGCGGCTCGGGCAAGAGCACATGCGCGCGCCTGGCGGCGCGCCTGTGGGATGCCACAGAAGGTGCCATCGAGGTGGGCGGCGTGAACATCGCGACAGTCGACCCCGAGGTGCTGCTGGGTGACTACTCGATGGTGTTCCAGGACGTCACGCTGTTCGACGACACGGTTATGGAGAACATCCGTCTCGGCAAGCACGGTGCCACCGACGCGGAAGTGCTTGCGGCGGCTGCGGCGGCCAACTGCGACGAGTTCGTGGACAAGCTGCCTGCCGGCTACGACACACCCATCGGCGAGAACGGCGCGAAGCTCTCGGGCGGCGAGCGCCAGCGCATCTCGATTGCGCGTGCGCTGCTGAAGGACGCGCCCATCGTGTTGCTCGACGAGGCGACGGCCAGCCTAGACGTTGAGAACGAGACAAAGGTGCAGGGTGCCCTCTCGCGCTTGCTGACAGGCAAGACCGTGCTTGTGGTCGCCCATCGCATGCGCACCGTAGAGAACGCCGACAAAATCGTCGTGCTCTCGGACGGCTCGGTCATCGAGGAAGGCGCGCCCGGCGAGCTGCTCGCGCGCGAGGGCGGCGTGTTCGCCCGCATGCATGCGCTGCAGTCCGCAAGCGCTCAGTGGAGCTTGCAATCCCAAAAGGACGCGTGAGGTTTTCGAACAGCCTAGGAAAGCCCATGTTGAGAGAAGGAGTATTCTGACGCGAAATTGGCAGGCCAGTCCTGTCCCATGTTCCGCCTTTCCGCGCAGCGGCCAGCACTGAAGTGAGCACGCCCCGCGGAATCACCGCCGCCCGGAGCGCCACCACGCGACCGCGACTTGGACGCGGCTGCCGAGGCCGAGCTTGGAGATGATGCGGGAGACGGAGCGCTTGACCGACGTCGGCTC
>NZ_DBHHPX010000048.1:0-13954 GCF_057241865.1 Tractidigestivibacter sp. | reverse complement strand
TGCATCAAAGCATCCGGTATCCGGCTCTCAGATGCAACGACTTGAAGATAGGAGTACGACCATGTTCTTGACCGAGCTTGCAAAGCGTGTCGTCCTTCGTGAGAGGCGCAGCTCCGATGCGTACTGCGACTTCCTAAGGGACAGGGGCGTACAGGTGGGGAGGGGGACCGAATTCTTCTCTCCCGGCAGCGCGCTTGTCGACCTCACAAGGCCCTACATGATTTCGATCGGGGACAACGTCCAAATCACCAGTAACGTGACCATCCTCACCCACGACTACGGCTGGTCGGTGATCAAGGGGGTGTACGGCGACGTCCTGGGATCCTGTGCTGAGGTCTCCATAGGCAGCAACGTCTTCATCGGCATGAACACCACCATCCTGAAGGGGACCCACATCGGCGACAACGTGGTCATCGGCGCAGGGTCTTCGGTCAACCATGACATAGCCTCGGGGCGCGTCGCGGCAGGGTCGCCCTGCGAGCCCATCTGCACCATCGAGGAGTACGCCGAGAGGTATCGTGCGCGACAGGTCGATGAGGCCTACTACCAGTACCGCGGATATGTCTCGAGGTACGGCCATCCCGCCCGCAAGGAGGAGTTCAGAGAGTTTTTCTGGCTCTTCTGCGACAGGGGGGAGATCGCCGCCACGCCCGAGTTCGATGCGGTGATGGACCTTGTCGAGGGCTCGCGCCCCCTGAGCGAGAGGCGCCTCGACACCGTCGCGCCCACCCGCCCCTTTGGAACGTTCGAGGACTTTGTGGCATACTGCGATGGCCGCATGGCCGAGGAACTCCGCGGCGCATAGGTGCTTGCGAATCTGATGGGTGACGAGTCCGGGGCTGACGGGAGGTCCTCAGTCCCGACCCGGGAAGGGTATACGTTGAAGAAACTGCTGATGCTGGGCACGTCTTTGGGAAGCCTCGATATCGTCCGTACGGCACAGGCCCTGGGCTGCCATGTCATCGTGACCGACTACCTGCCACCCGAGCTCTCGCCGGCCAAACGGGGGGCGGACGAGCAGTGGGCAATCAGCACGGGAGCGGTGGACGAGCTTGAGCTGCGATGCCGCGAGGAGGGCGTCGATGCCGTGTTCGCGGGTGTGAGCGAGTTCAACCTCGATTGCGTGCTCGACCTGTGCGAGAGGCTGGGTCTGCCCTGCTACTTTGACCGAGACGCCTGGGAGTATGCCCGCAACAAGGCGAGGTTCAAGGAGCTGTGCCGTGCGACGGGCGTGCCGGTTGCGGACGAGTTCAGGCTCGACGAGGGTGACGTCGTCGCCTTGCGCGCCGGCTCGCCGGCGTCACCGGAGGCACCCGACGCGTCGCTACGCTTCCCCCTCGTGGTCAAGCCCGTGGACGGCTGCGGCAACCAGGGCGTGAGCTTCTGCCATGACAGGGCGGAGCTCCTCGAGGCATGGCAGCTGGTGAGAGAGGTCTCGGACAACCCGCGCGTGCTTGTCGAGGAATACGTGAGCGGCGTGGAGTACTGCAACGTCTACGCCTTGGCCGACGGCGAGGCGTCACTGCTGTGCGTGCGCACGGGGTTCAAACAGCCTGGCTATCCCACCAACCTGTACGTCCTTGGCACGACCGTCGCGGAACATGTGGAGGAGTACGTGCGTGACATCAACCCCGCCGTGACCCGCATGCTCAAGGAGGCTGGCTGTCACGACGGCCTTGCCTGGATACAGGCCATCCGCGATGACGAGGGCAGGTACAGCGTCCTCGAGATGGGCCACCGCCTCAGCGCGGACATGATGTTCGACAAGATGGTCACCATGAGGGGCTTCGATGTCGTGAGGTGGATGGTGGAGTGCCAGCTCGGGGTGAGGCATACTGCCGACCAGCTCCCCCAGTCGCAGGAGCATGCGTTTGGGGACTGCGCGAGCGCCTACCTGCTGTTCGCGGAACGGGCGGGGGTCGTCTCCCAGATAGTGGGAGCAGAGACAGTCGCCAACTGGGCGGGGCCCTCGGCCAGCCAGGAGGAGACCGTCTCCGTGGAGCTGCTCATCCATCCCGGTGACGCGGTGAAGCAGCATCAGCTTGTGGGGAAGGTCACCTTCCACTCGGCGGACTGCGACGGGCTTTGCGAGATGGTGCGGTTCATCAACCGCGAGCTGAGGATTGTCGATGACGACGGGCACAACATGTTCGTTCGCTTCACCGACCTTGGGTGTGTGTCCGCGACCTACGAGAGGTCCCTGGAGTCTCGGTAGATTGCCCTGCGCGTGCCAGCCACATGCGGGCCTGCCATTGCCATGGCGGGCCTCTCCCGGGGCTGGGGGGCGCCGGCGCCGAGTGCGCCGCCGTGGTGCCGGAGCCTGCGTGGGCTTCGGTGCCGCTTGGTATGGGGTGGCGCTGCGAACCCTCGAAGAGCGGCAAGCTGGACTACTCGCCGCGCTGGCTGCACCTTCTCCCGCGCAATTCCCGGGTCATCAAGTGAGCCAACCGCATTGCTGCTAGACTCGACATAGGTATGTGAGTACGTGGCCAACCTCGGACGGAGGGGCGATGGACATTCGGCGCATGCTTGCGGGCAGGATCCGCACGCACGAGTGGCGGGAGCCGCTTTCTCTCTGGACGCCTTGGGGTGAAGGGCTTCGTACGGGAGAGGATGAGGCCGCCAAAACCGATAGCGCCGGTGCCCGCACGCTCGACGGGCATCCGCATCCCCAGTTTGCCCGTGAGTCGTGGGGGAGTCTTGACGGCTGGTGGGAGTGTGCCTTTGCGCCTAGCCCTGGGGGCGCCACGCCGGAGTGCACAGCGCCCGTGCCTGCGACGTTTCCGCAACGCATCCGCGTGCCCTTCTCGCCCGAGGCGCCGCTCTCGGGTGTGGGACGCCAGCTCCAGCCGGGTGAGCTCCTGTGGTACAGGCGAACGTTCGATGCGCCCCACCTTGGGACGGACGAGCGGCTGTTGCTTCACTTTGATGCTGTTGACTACGCCTGCGCCTGCTTCGTAAACGGGCGTCTTGCTGGCACGCATGCCGGTGGCTACCTGCCCTTCTCGTTTGACGTGACCAATCTGCTGGTGCCTGGCGAGAAAAGCGAGCTGACCCTCTGCGTGCGTGACCCAAGCGATACCGCATCCCAGCCGCGCGGCAAACAGCTGCTCCGGTGCGGGACCATCTGGTACACCGCACAGAGTGGCATCTGGCAGGACGTCTGGTGGGAGCGCGTGCCCGAGAACCGCATCGAGGACCTGCTCGTCGACGCAAGCCCTGATGCGGGGGATGTGACGGTCTGCGCACGGGTCACGTGGCCGGGCAGCGGCCTGCTCGTGTCGCTCCTCTCGGCAGATGGCGCGGTGCTCGCCAGTGGCTCTGCTGTGGCAACGGAGCGAGGCGTTGCCGTGCGCATCCCCGTTGCAGCACCGCATCTGTGGTGTCCGGATGACCCCTACCTTTACGGTCTGCGCATAGAGTACGGCACGGACGTGGTGACGAGCTACTGTGCCTTCCGAACGACCACGGTGGAGAAGGACGACCGTGGTACGCCGCGGTTCTGCCTCAACCACCAGCCGCTCTTTTTGCGAGGCCTTCTCGACCAGGGCTACTGGCCCGACGGCCTTCTCACGGCACCCTCGGCAGACGCGCTTGCGGCAGATATCAAGTCTGCAAAAGACCACGGCTTCAACATGCTGCGCAAGCACATCAAGATTGAGCAGGACCGCTTCTACTGGCTCTGCGACTGCGCAGGCATGCTCGTATGGCAGGACATGGTGAGCGGCGGCACTGCGCCCTATGACATGTGGCAGGTCAACCAGAAGCCAACGGCCTCCCGCTTTGCCTGTGGGCACTACCGCGACGACATCCCGTCTCATCAGGTGAGGCTCTCCTCGGCAGACCAAGCCTACCAGGGGGAGTGGACCCGTACCTGCGAGGGGGCCGTGCGCTACCTGCGCAACCACCCCTGCATCGTGACGTGGGTCCTCTTCAACGAGGGCTGGGGCCAGTTTGATGCGCGCGATGCCGTGTGCCGTGTGCGTGCCATTGACCCCACGCGGCCCATCGACGCTACCAGCGGGTGGTTTGACCAGCGCTGTGGCGACTACCTGAGCGAGCACAACTACTTCCGCCGCCTGAGCGTGCGCCACCAGAGTGCCTCGGCGCCGCCACGCGCCTTTGTGATATCCGAGTTCGGGGGCCTTCCCTGGTACGTCCCGGACCATAGCTCATACGAGGTCTCCTACGGCTATGCGGGCCACAAGAGCCTGGAAGAGTGGCGCACGGCAGTGCGGACGCTTCTCACAGAGGCGGATGCGCTCGAGGCCAAGGGGCTTTCCGGCTTTGTGTACACGCAGCTCTCTGATGTCGAGGAGGAGACCAACGGCCTTCTCAGCTACGACCGCAGGGTGGACAAGCTCCCGATGTAGCGGGTGCGCAGGAGAGGAGACGCACATGAGAAGATGGGGGCGCCCTTCTGTAACGCGCAGGGCTGAGACACCAATCTCTCCAACTGCCTGGTTGGTTATCTTGCTCCTCGCCTTTGTGGGGCAGGTGGCCTGGGCCGTTGAGAACAACTTCCTCAACCTGTTCATCCAGGATGCCTTTGGGGCGTCTCTTGCCGATGTGGCGCTGATGGTCTCCGCCTCCGCGCTCACGGCCACGCTGACCACGCTTGCGGTGGGTGCGTGGTCCGATCATGTGGGCCGCCGCAAGCCCTTCGTGGTTGTGGGGGCACTGCTCTGGGGCGTATCGATTATTGGGTTCGCGCTGATCCAGGGCCTCTCGGACGCGGTCTCTTCTGATGTTACCGCTGCAGCGCGGCTGGGCGTCACCCTGACCATCGTCTTCGACTGCATCATGACCTTCTTCGGCAGCCTTTCCAACGATGCGAGCTTCAACGCATGGGTGACAGACACCACTGACGAGACAAACCGCGGACGCGTGGAGGGCGTGAACTCCGCGATGCCGCTCATCGCGATGCTTTCCGTCTTTGGCGGCGCGATGGCCCTCATGCATGTAGATGAGGAGGGCGCCGTGACCTACGACTACCCGACGCTTTTCGTGGTAGTTGGTGTGAGCGTGATGGTCGCGGCGCTTGTCTCGGCAGCCCTCATGGATGACTCCCATCCGTCAGGTGCCGCCGAGAAGGGCTGGCTTGCAAGCGTGGCGCATGGCTTCTCGTCCTCCGCGATGCGCGCGAATCCCAGGCTCTACCTTGTGCTTCTCGGCTACTGCGCCTTCTCGACGGCACTGCAGGTCTTCATGCCGTATTACGTGCTCTACCTGCGACTTCCGTACGTCTTGGGGGAGGGCTACGTGTTCGTGATGGCACCGGGAATCGTGATTGCTGCCGCGTTTACCATTTTCTACGGACGGCACCTGGACAGCGTGGGATTCGAGCGGGCCGTGCGTTTGCCGCTCGCGCTGTTTGGTGTGGGATGCGTGCTTCTCACGCTGCTGACGGACATTGCCGGAGTCTTTGCGGGGTCCGTTCTCATGCTGTGCGGGTATCTCTCGGCGGTGGCCTGCTTTGCTGCCGAGGTGCGCAACAACACGCCCTCGGGTCGTGCGGGGCTTCTCCAGGGGGTGCGCATCTTCATGGTTGTGCTCGTTCCCATGCTGGTGGGGCCGTGGATTGGCTCGGCGGTGAGCTCGTCTTCCGGTGCCATTGCGGGCTTTGGCGTGGTGGGGGACGGCTTCACGCCTTCGTCGCTCGTCTTTCTGGCAGGTGCGCTCGTGTCTCTCGCAGTTGCCCCTACGCTCGTGGCGGTACGTCGGCACGGGCGCGAGAAGTAACAGGTGCACTTCCTGGTTGCGGGGAGCCAAATCTTTCCGAAGACGTCCCAATGGGCCCAGCGCCAGGACCCCACTCAACAAAGTCGCCCCCTCAGCGTCACTCGGACACCAAAGGGGCGGCAATGTTACGTCCTACCTGCGCCTACATGTGGTCGTGGCAGGTGCGGGCGATGACGTCGAGCTGCTGCTCGCGCGTGAGGTCGATGAACTTCACCGCGTAGCCGGAGACGCGGATCGTGAAGTTGGCATACTCGGGCTTCTCCGGGTGCTCCATCGCGTCCTTGAGCTTCTCGACGCCGAAGACGTTGACGTTCAGGTGGTGCGCACCCTGGGTGAAGTAGCCATCGAGGACGTCCACCAGGTTGTTCCTGCGCTGCTCGTCATCGGTGCCAAGCGCGCCGGGGTTGATGGTCTGCGTGTTGGAGATGCCGTCGAGCGCGTACTCGTAGGGGAGCTTGGCCACGGAGTTGAGGCTGGCGAGAAGGCCGTTCCTCTCGGCGCCGTAGCTGGGGTTGGCACCGGGGGCGAACGGCGTGGACGCGGGGCGGCCGTCGGGGAGGGCGCCGGTGGCCTTGCCGTAGACCACGTTCGAGGTGATGGTGAGGATGGACGTCGTGGCCTCGGAGTTGCGGTAGGTGTGGTGCTTCTTGATCTTGGTCATGAAGGCCTTGAGTAGCCACACGGCGATCTCGTCGGCACGGTCGTCATCGTTGCCGTAGCGGGGGAAGTCGCCCTCGGGCACGTAGTCGACCACCAGGCCGGTCTCGTCGCGCACGGTGCGCACGCGGGCGTACCTGATGGCAGAGAGCGAGTCCACCACGTGGCTGAAGCCCGCGATGCCCGTGGCAAAGGTGCGGCGCACGTCGGTGTCGATGAGGGCCATCTCGGCGGCCTCGTAGTAGTACTTGTCGTGCATGTACTGGATGAGGTTCAAGGTGTTCACATAGAGGTCCGCCAGCCAGTCCATCATGATGTCGAACTTGTGCATGACCTCGTCGTAGTCGAGGTACTCGCTCGTGACGGGCGCGAGCTCGGGGCCCACCTGCATGTGGTTGCCCTGCCTGTCGGTGTACCTCTCGTCCCTGCCGCCGTTGATCGCGTAGTTCAGGCACTTTGCGAGGTTCGCGCGGGCGCCGAAGAACTGCATCTCCTTGCCGGTTTGGGTGGCCGAGACGCAGCAGCAGATGGAGTAGTCGTCACCCCAGATGGGGCGCATGACGTCGTCGTTCTCGTACTGGATCGAGCTGGTGGCGATGGAGATCCTGGCCGCGTAGCGGCGGAAGGCCTCGGGCAGGCGCTGGCTGTAGAGCACCGTGAGGTTGGGCTCGGGCGCGGGACCCATGTCCTCCAGCGTGTGGAGGAAGCGGAAGTCGCTCTTGGTCACCATGTGGCGGCCGTCCTGGCCAAGGCCGGCCACCTCGAGCGTCGCCCAGACGGGGTCGCCGGAGAAGAGCTGGTTGTAGCTGGGGATGCGCGCGAACTTGACCATGCGGAACTTGAGCGTGAGGTGGTCGACGAGCTCCTGCGCCTGGCTCTCGGTGAGCGTGCCTGCCGCAAGGTCGCGCTCGATGTAGATGTCCAGGAACGTGGAGATGCGGCCCACGGACATCGCGGCCCCGTTCTGGGTCTTGATGGCGGCGAGGTAGCCGAAGTAGAGCCACTGCACGGCCTCGTGCGCGTCGCGCGCGGGCTGGGAGATGTCGTAGCCGTAGGCCTTGGCCATCCCCTTCATGCCCTTGAGGGCGCGGACCTGCTCGGCGATCTCCTCGCGCAGGCGGATGACGTCGTCGGTCATGGTGCCGTCGCCGCAGTTGAGGAGGTCCTCCTGCTTCTTGGCGATGAGGAAGTCGATGCCGTAGAGCGCGACGCGGCGATAGTCGCCCACGATGCGGCCGCGGCCGTAGGTGTCGGGCAGACCGGTGATCACGTGGCTGTGGCGGGCAGCGCGCATCTCGGGGGTGTAGGCGTCGAAGACGGCCTGGTTGTGGGTCTTGCGGTACTCGTTGAAGATCTGGTCGTACTTGGGGTTGATCTTGTATCCGTAGCTCTCCGCTGCCTGCTGGGCCATCTTGATGCCGCCGTAGGGCATGAAGGCGCGCTTCAGGGGCCTGTCGGTCTGGAGGCCCACGACCTGCTCGAGGTCCCTGAGCTCGGGGTCGATGTAGCCGGGGCCGTACGCGGTGAGGCCCGAGACGACCTCGGTCTCGCAGTCGAGCACGCCGCCCTTGGCGCGCTCCTGCGCCTGGAGCTCCTGCACCCTGCCCCAGAGCTTGTCCGTGGCCTCGGTGGGGCCGGCGAGGAACGACTCGTCCCCGTCATACTGGGTGTAGTTGCGCTGGATGAAGTCGCGGACGTTCACGTCATCCGTCCAGTGGCCTGCCGAGAAGCCTTTCCATTCTTCGCGTAGTGCCATGCAGAACCTCCTATTTCGCCTGTGCCCCTTTCGGGGCACGAAGAATATGAAGCGCATGTTCGACCCGCTCGGGCGTGGGCGGCTCGGTGTCCCTCAGCGTGTAGGGGATGCCGAGCTCGTCCCACTTGAAGATGCCGAGCGTGTGGTAGGGGAGGACCTCGATGCGCTGGACGTTGTCGAGCGTTTGGATGAAGTCGCGGGTGCGCTCGAGGTACTCCTCGGTGTCGGTGATGCCAGGAACAAGGACGTGGCGGATCCAGGTCGGAATCTTGTGGTCGGAGAGCCACCTCAGTCCTTCGAGGATGTTCTCGTTGGGATGGCCCGTGAGCCTCTGGTGCCCGATGGGGTCGATGTGCTTGATGTCGGCGAGGACCAGGTCGCAGGCGGCCATGACGCGCTCCCATGCCTGGTAGAAGGGCTGGCTGAGGGTGAAGGGCGCAAGGGAGGTGTCCAGGCAGGTGTTGATGCCGCGGGCGTGGGCGCCCTCGAGGAGCCCTGCCACAAACTCCGGCTGGAGCAGGGCCTCGCCGCCCGAGACGGTGATGCCGCCGTCAGCGCCCCAATAGCTGCGGTAGCGCTCTGCCCTGTCAAGGAGGTCGACCACGTCCATGGGCGTGCCGCGGTCGAGGGCCCAGGTGTCGGGGTTGTGGCAGTAGCGGCAGCGCATGGGGCAGCCCTGGAGGAAGACGACGAAGCGCACGCCCGGGCCGTCAGCCGACCCGAACGACTCTGTCGAGTGAACAAGACCTTGCATGGTTCGCCTCCGTCCGCCAAGAATGATCCACCCAGCTGTGCGAACTCAAATGTAAGGTGAGGGCGAGGCCTGTTCCTTGACTGCAATCAAGGAACAGGAATATGTTGGAAATAACTATGATACTTTTCCAAGGCGGCGCATCGTACGCGTTGGGAATGCCGACTGGAGTGGTGTCAGGGTCGCGCTGACGGAGTTGCCCGGGGTCACCCTCTGCACAAAATGGCTCTATCGAAGGGAATTTGGCGTCCACTTACACAAAACCGGCCTATCGCGGGCGTATTTATGGGTGCAACATCAGTTATTTAACTACTGTTGCAAATATATGCATAAATAATACAAATTATGCACGATTATGCAAATATAGTTTGAAGGTTGATGATGGGTGACTAAAAGCGCCCCGCGATAGGCCGGTTTTGTGCAGCAGACCTCGAAAATCCCCGCGATAGGCCACTTTTATACACGTGCCATCCAAAGGCGGCTGGGCGCAAGCCGCTACACCTTGCGAATGGCGTCGCGATCGAGCAGCCTCAGCCGCCCACGCCCAACACGTTCGACCAGTCCGTCTTTGCTTAGCGAGGAAATCGCCCGGGAAACGGTTTCGGGTCTAAGGCCCACCGACGCCGCAATGTCCTCGAGTCCCAGATGGATCTCGGCTCCGATGCAGCGCTCGTCACGAAGGAGCAGATACTGCGCCACGCGTCGCTTGGGGTCGCGGATGCCGAGCATCATGGCTTTCTCCTCGGCGTCGTCCAGCTCCGTGCACACCATGCGAATGAGGCCCATGGCGGCGCCAGGGTGCTTCGCCAGCATGGCCTCGAAGTCCGTGCGATGAATGGAGCACAGCTCGAGGCGGGTGAGACAGCCCACGGAATAGTGGTAGACGTTGTCCTCGAGAAACATCCCATGCCAGATGGCCTGTCCGTCGTGCAACACGTCAAGCACGTACTCCACTCCGTCCGGATCGATACGAAACGTCTTGATTCGTCCCGACCGGACAATAAGAACCGAGTCGATGGGGTCACCCTCGTGCACCAGGATGTCGCCACGTCGGTGGGTGGAGTGCGTGGAGCGGGCGAGCAGATCGCGCTTTGCGTCATCGGGCAGCCCCGCGAACAGGCGAATCTTGTTCACGCAGGTGCCATTGACCGCCTTGTAGCCGCAGGTCGCGCACTGCTGGCAGGCTATGTCATCCTCGTACGCCACGGCTAGCCCTGTTCGGCCAACTTGAAGTCAGCGAAGGCGAATCCCGGTCTCGCCACACAGGATACCAGGGCATCTTCGCTTGCGGGGACCGTATGCTGGCACACGCCTGCGGGGGCGGCCAGCTCGTCGCAAGCGCTGTTCCCATAGATGCTGTGCTGCTTTCCCCCGCTCACTCCGTGACCCCCTCTCCTCGCTGCCGTCACTGTGGTCTCCCATGATAGTCGCGCCGAGCCCACTGTGTCCGTCTCGCACCTGTGCGGTTGATGCGCCGACCTAGATAAGGCAGCTCACCAGGCAGACTGCGGGGAGAAGGCCCTGCTTGAGGAGAATCTTGGGGTCGCTGGTGGCACCCCGTACGCCGCAACGGCAGCCATCGACGCGCTGAGCGCAATCACCGCCGTCTTGCTGGGGATGACCAGTGCGGCAACAAGCAGCAGAATCGCCAGGATGCCGTTGTAGACGCCCTGGTTCTTGAAGAGCGTGCTCACCGAGGGGCGAGAAAGCTCGTCGATGGTCATGCTGAACGTCCGTGCGGTGTGCGGTGAGGTGGTCGCGATGGTCTCCAGGTAGAAGATGAATAGGAGCTCGGCTGCAACAAGCAGGGCAAGCACGATAGTGATGACGGACATGGTAACTCCTATCGATGGCCTGGCATTTCTTGGTCGCCGAGAGGTCGAGTGCCGCTCCGTTCCACATCGAGGGCGGCAGAAGGCCTTAATAAATAGTACACAATTTAGTTTTGGCTTTGGCAGTTTTGGCGAGAGATGCCGCGCCAGTCAAAGCGCTGGTGGGAATGTCGGGCGTGACACCGGCCAGAACGGTACTATGGGGCGTGTCGAATCCGACGGAAAGGGTGGCGAGATGAGCTACTGCATGAGCAGCGATGAGGCCGTCGAGTCGCGGCATGCCGTGAGAAGGTTTGCCGAGGAGCCCATCTCTGCGGACGAGCGTGCGGCACTGGAGGAGGCCGTTGCCGCAGCGAACGCAGACGGCACGCTCCACATGCGCTTGGCCTATGACGACCCGGAGGTGTTCTCGAGCGCGCTCGCTCGCCGCGCCGGCTTTGTCAACGTCAATAATTACCTGGTGGTGGCTGGCCATTCCAGCAACAACCTCGACATGCGTGCCGGCTACTTTGCCGAGAAGGTCGTGCTTGAGGCACAGCGGCTCGGCCTCAACAGCTGCTGGGTTGCCGCTACCTACAAGCGCCGCACTGTCCGTCAGACGCTCGCGCAGAAGGACAAGCTCGTCGCCATCATCGCGTTAGGTCACGGTACCACGCAGGGAGAAGCGCACCGTTCGCGGACAGTCGCGCAGGTGGCCCGCCCGGTCACCAATGCGCCCGAGTGGTTTTCCCGCGGCGTTCGCTACGCACTGCTCGCCCCCACCGCCATGAACCAGCAGACCTTCTGGCTGCAGCTGACGCGCAAGATGAATGCGGACGGGATGCCGCTCGTGGGGCTGAGCACCAACGGCGGCCCCTGTGCCCGCGTTGACCTGGGTATCGTGAAGCTCCACTTCGAGCTGGGTGCCGGCATGGAGAACTTCGCCTGGGCAGATCCGGTGGTGCGCTAGGGCGTCTGCGTCTGCCGCAGGTGCGACCACTTGGCTGCGCCACCCTTACAGCACCTGTTCCATGCAGGTCTTCTGCACGTCCATGCCCATTGCCTCGTAGAACTTGCGGGCCCCCGGGTTGCACTCCCACACGTTAAGTGTCACATTGTGGAACCCACCTTCGTGCGCAAAGGCAATGATGTGCCGGTAGATTGCCGTGGCCACGCCTTGCCCCCGCGCACCCTCGTCTACGCAGATGTCGTCGATGTAGAGCGTGCGAATGGGCTGGAAGTTGTTGGAGTGGGTGTGGTCCTCCACGATGCAAAAGCCGTAGCCGAGAATTTCGCCGGGTGCGGCGCCCTCGATCACGGCCACGAAGACGGGCCTTGCGTCGTCCGCGATAATCTCGCGCAGCTCGTCATCGGTGTATTTGCGCGTCCCCGAGCGGAAGAGGTCCGGACGACCCTTGGCGTGCACCTCGAGCACCTGCGAGAGACAGCTGTCGATTCCGGGGATGTCTGCATCGATGGCCCTTCTCACCTGCATATTTGTTGTCCTATCCTTCCTGTACGTATGAAATGAACTCTTCGCGCTCCCGCTCGGTGCGCACGCGTGCCACGTACATGTGGTTGCCCATGTCATCCGAGAGGGCGTTGGGCACGCGGCGCTCCATCATGAGGCTTCCTCCCCAGTGCGCAAGGATCTCGCGGTGGCTGTGGGAGTAGCTGTGGGCATCTCGCCGTCCCGCGTACACGGCAAACCAGTTGTCATGGGCGTCGGGCAGATGCCGCTTCCCAAAGCACACCATCTCGGCCCAGATGCGGTAGACGTTGGTCGAGTGCGCGAAGTTCATCATATCTGGCGTGTAGCCGCCGGTTGGACGGCAGTTGACCTCCAGGCCAACGTAGTCGCCTGTGCGCCCCAGCCCCGGGCGGTCCTCGGCGAGACGGAAGAACTCCAGGTGGACGAAGCGCGCCCGTATCCCAAAGGCGTGCACCGCGGCGTGGCCCAGGTCGCGCAGGCGCGGGTCGATGCCGGGGCAACAGTAGTACGAGAGGTCGAGGCCTTGCCGCGCGACGTCGGACATCGAGGGGGGAAACTCCTCCTGGTTCTCGAAGACGGGCTTCCCCCAGGGGTCGATGATTGCGTCGTAGGCGGCGATGCCTGCCGCCGGGACGAACTCCTCGAGCACGTAGGACGGGGCACCCTGCCACGAGCAGCGGTCAATGAGGTCTCTGAGTTGGTCGTCGTTGTCTATGCGCATGGCTCCGCCCGCGCCCACCCCGTACTCGGGCTTGGCAAAGGCGGGAAACCCGCCCCACTCCCACACGGCGCGACGGGCGTCATCGAGCGAGCCCACGCGCACCTGCCTTGCAGTGGGAACGCCGCCTGCTGAGTAGAGCGGCTTCATCTGGGCCTTGGATTGCCACTGGTCGATGGTTGCGAGGCTGGCGCCGGTCGTGACGTGGAAGTCGTCGCGCAGCCGGGCGTCGAGCGGCAGCCAGTGCTCGTTCATCGACTCGATCCAGTCCATGTGCCCGTGCTTCCAGGACAGGTATGCAACGGCACGGAAGACCTTGTCGTAATTCTCAAGCGAGTCAACGTAGACGTACTCGTCGAGCGCGCGCTGCAGCTCGGGGGATATTGCCTCGCTGGGGGTGTCGCCAATGCCGTAGACCGAGGCGCCGCACGAGCGCAGGCGGTCGCACCACAGCCAGTAGGTCTCTGGGAACTGAGGAGAGATGAAGACAAAGTTCACGGGCCCTCCCTCTCGCTGCTCGGTGTATCTCCGCTGATCCGGTCTGCTGTCCATGATAGAACGACCAGGGCTTTCGGTATGGCTGGGGCTCTCGCTGTGTCCGGGCTTCTCGCGTGCCTCCCGAGATTGTGCACGACAGGGCGGCCCGCTCGCCCTCGGCCGAGAGCTATTGCGCGCTCCCTTGCGTTGAGAGAAAGGCCAACTGGGCAAATGCTCCTTTGACGTCAAGGAGCGCGCAATAATTTGAGGGCGAGAGAACCACGGGAGCCATGGACGGGCGCCCTTTCGTGTTTCTTGTGTCGGATATCCGGCCGCGGGATACCAGATGGATAGAGTTAGACACATCTGTTCGCGTGCAGTGCCAAAGGTCGGGGAGATTGCACCTTGGAATTGTTCTCCTTGCATTTCCTGTTGTTCCTTGCGGTATCCCTCGCTGCCTACCACGTGGTGGGACATATTTTTCGCAACTATGCTTGGGTCGTCCTGCTGGTCGCCAGCCTCGCCTTCTACTGCCTGGTGGGCAGGTGGC